>NZ_JBJGXA010000032.1:0-23322 GCF_045107195.1 Erwinia sp. AnSW2-5 | reverse complement strand
TGCCCGACCCCTACGAGGGATCTCATTACATGGGTCGGGCATGCCCGACCCCTACGCGGGATCTCATTACAGGGGTCGGGCATGCCCGACCCCTGCGCAGACTTCGTAGGGGCGAGGCATGCCTCGCCCGTGCCTGTGGGGAACATCCTGCCCACCGAACAGATGAAATGCAAACGGCTTTAGCCGTTGGCCATCACCACATGGTGCGCGAACTCTTTCTCACAGTATTTGCATTTGAGGTGCAGCTCGTCCTGGCGCTGTTTCACCGCAAAGCTGGAATGTACCGGTTCAGAACGGCTGATGCAGTTGCTGTTCGGGCAGGTCAGCACGCGTTCAATACGATCCGGCAACGTCGGAGAGCTTTTCGCCACCACGTTGTAATCATCAATGCGGTTCACCGTTGCGTGCGGAGCGTACACCGCCAGCTGGTTGATCTGATCGTCGGTCAGGAAGGTGTTCTCGATCTTGATCAGGTCTTTGCGGCCCAGTTCACCGGAGGGCAGATTCAGGCCGATGGTAATGCGCTGGTCGGTTTCCGTCAGGCGGAACAGGGAGAGCAGCTTAAAGCCAATCTGCGCCGGGATATGGTCAATCACCGTGCCGCGTTTGATCGCTTCAACCTGTAATTTATTATCGTGTGTCATGTGCTTATCCCCTTACAGAACCGGTTCGCTGTTCAGTACCAGCGCCAGAAGTGCCTGGCGTGCGTAGATACCGTTACCTGCCTGCTGGAAATACCAGGCGTGCGGCGTGTGATCGACATCTGTGTCGATCTCGTCAATACGCGGCAGCGGGTGCAGGACTTTCATATTGTCGCGTGCGCCCACCAGATCGCTGGCGCGCAGAATAAACTGGGCTTTGACGTTGGCGTATTCCGACGGATCAAGGCGCTCTTTCTGCACACGGGTCATATACAGAATGTCCACCTGTGGCACCACTTCTTCAATGCTGTCGTGGCGCGTCCAGACAATGCCTTTTTCGTCGAGCATATCGGTGATGTAGGCCGGCATCGCCAGCGCATCCGGTGCAATAAAGTAGAAGCGATTGCCCTCAAACTTCGCCAGCGCCTGCGTCAGTGAATGCACGGTGCGGCCATATTTCAAATCGCCGACCATCGCCACGCTGAGATTATTCAGACGGCCCTGGGTTTCCTGCAGGGTAAACAGGTCGAGCAGCGTCTGAGTAGGATGCTGGTTGGCACCGTCGCCCGCGTTGAGGATCGGCACGCCGCCGGAAAACTCGGTTGCCAGACGCGCAGCGCCCTCCTGCGGATGACGCATGACAATCGCATCAACATAGGTGCCAATCACGGAGATGGTATCGGCCAGGGTTTCCCCTTTCTTGCCCAGCGAGGTGTTGCCGCCATCGGCAAAGCCGACCACGGACGCGCCAAGACGATGCATCGCCGTTTCAAACGACAGGCGGGTACGGGTGGAGGCTTCAAAGAAGCAGCTGGCAATCACGTTATGCTTCAGCAGTTCAGGCTGCGGGTTCGCCTTCAGGCTGGCCGCGGTACGCAGCACCAGCTCCAGCTCTTCACGGTTGAGATCGTTAATTGAAATAATGTGTTTGTGATATAGGGGGTTAGCCATTTCCACTCCTTATGCTCGTTATCATTCATGATGCAGCTGTGTTGGCTGCCTCAGGAATGCTATAGAGCAATGTTTTTGCATTAAAATGCGGGCAAAAAAAAGCCCCTCATTGAGGGGCTTTTCTTGATGATCGGTCATGCAACGGGAGGAAAAACGGTGCTGCCCGCCTGTTGAAAGGCGATTCAGTACGGCTTGATTAACACAATTGAGTTTCATGCATCCTCCCGGCAAACGGGGTGCATTATACGCATTCATTCGTTTGCAGCAAGCGAAAAACGCACAACGTAATCGTTTGCCTCGACTGAATTACCCCAGTTGTGCCAGCGTTGCGACCATCACGGCTTTAATGGTGTGCAGACGGTTTTCCGCCTGGTCAAACACCACGCTGTGCGACGATTCAAACACCTCGTCGGTCACTTCCATGCCGCCGTGCAGATCGTACTGCTGTGCCATCTGCTGGCCCAGCGTGGTCTGGTCGTCGTGGAATGCAGGCAGGCAGTGCAGGAACTTCACCTGCGGGTTACCCGTGGCCTGCAGCATCGCCATATTCACCTGATAAGGGCGCAGCAGGGCAATACGCTCGTGCCACACCTCTTTCGGCTCACCCATAGAGACCCAGACGTCGGTGTAGATGAAATCAGCGCCCAGCACCCCTTCCGCAATATCTTCTGTCAGGGTGATTTTACCGCCGGTTTTTTCTGCCACGCTGCGGCACTCGGCAACCAGCGCTGCATCCGGCCAGCAGCTTTTCGGTGCCACCAGACGCAGATCCAGGCCTGTCAGCGCCGCCGCTTCCAGCAGCGTATTACCCATATTGTTGTGCGTATCGCCAACGTAGGCCAGGGTCATCTGACTGAAGGCTTTCTCCGGCAGGTGTTCCTGCATGGTAAGCAGGTCGGCCAGCAACTGGGTAGGATGAAACTCATTGGTCAGGCCGTTCCACACCGGCACGCCAGCGTGTTCGGCGAGGGAGTCCACCAGCACCTGGCCGTGGCCACGATATTGAATACCGTGGTACATACGGCCCAGTACGCGTGCGGTGTCTTTCATCGACTCTTTATGGCCAATCTGGCTGCCGCTTGGGCCAAGATAGGTGACGTTCGCGCCCTGATCGTATGCGGCAACTTCGAAAGAGCATCGGGTGCGGGTCGAGTCTTTTTCGAAGATGAGCGCAATATTCTTACCTTTCAGGTGCTGAATTTCTTCGCCATTTTTTTTATCGGTCTTTAACGTGGACGCCAGCGCCAGTAAGCCGTTGATTTCAGCAGGGGTGAAATCGAGCAGCCTGAGGAAGTGACGTTGATATAATTGACTCATAAAGCACTCCAGGGTCATCTTTAATGAATTAAAATTCAATTTAACCGTATTAATATTCACTTTCAACCCCGGAGAGCAGAAACTTTCTTTTAAAGGTAGTGGCGCAGAGGGCACTGTGGGAAAATACGCGAAATAACGCCCTAATGAGGAAGAGATCATGGCTAATGAAGCATTGTTGGAAGAGCAGCGTGAAGAAACGCGGCTGATTATTGAAGAGCTGCTGGATGATGGCAGCGACCCGGATGCGCTGTACACCATTGAGCATCATTTCTCTTGCGACAGCTTCGATGCGCTGGAGAAAGCGGCGGTGGAAGCCTTCAAACTGGGTTACGAAGTGACCGAGCCGGAAGAGCTGGATCTGGAAGACGGCACCAAAGTAATGTGCTGCGATATCCTCAGCGAAGGCGCGCTGAACGCTGAGCTGATCGACGCGCAGGTTGAGCAGTTGATCGATGTGGCGGGCAAGTTCAACGTTGACTACGACGGTTGGGGCACTTATTTCGAAGATCCGGATGCGCAGGATGACGACGAAGACGACGAAGATGACGAAGCCATCGACGGCGAAGATAACGGCATCCGTCACTGATTCTCCCCTGTAAATTCTGGCCGGGCATGCCCGGCCACTTCATGACGTTGAGCGAATGAATACCGAACACCTGCTGGCCCCTGTCCTCGATTTCCTGCACTGCCGTACGCCTCAAGCCTGGATTGACGAAGCCCGTCAGCCGCAACATCTTCCTCTGCTACTGACCGACCATCTGGTGTGTGAGCTGAAAGCGGCGCAGACCGCCATGTGGCTGATCCGTAAATATGTCGCGGACACAGCCAGCGGCGATGCACTGCTGGCGTGGCTGAGCCCCTGGGAGCAGTTTGTTCACAACGATCAGGCCGATCTGGCTTTTCTTGAACAGCATAAAGGGTTGTCAAAAACCATTATCAACCGCGAAGAGGTGCCCTGGGGCGATGAGCTGGTGGATAAGATGGTGCTGCTGATCAAAGAAGAGCTGCACCATTTCTATCAGGTGCTGGAGATTATGCAGGCACGCGGTATTCCCTATATGCGCATCACTGCCAGCCGCTATGCCAAAGGGTTAATACGCGAGATCACCACGCATGAACCGCAAACGCTGGTGGATAAACTGATTTGCGGGGCCTATATCGAAGCGCGGTCCTGCGAGCGATTTGCCAGCCTGGCACCGTACCTGGATGATGAACTGTCGGCGTTTTATGTGTCGCTGCTGCGCTCAGAGGCGCGTCACTATCAGGATTACCTGGCGCTGGCTGCACTGATCTCACCAACGGATATCAGTGTGCGGGTGCGTAAAATCGGGGAAACGGAAGCGCGTCTGATCATGGAACCGGACAACCAGCTGCGTTTTCACAGTGGTGTTCCGGCATTTTCCTGACGGAATGGCCGAAAACGTGATGAATCGTAGGGCGGACCGAGGTTTGGGTCCGGCCGCCCTATTACAGGTTCTTCAGCATCGTCACTTCGCAATCCACATGACCGGTGGAGCCCATCGGGCCATCGATATGCTCGAAGCCGAGATGCTCATACAGGCGAATGGCACGCGTCAGTGACGCGGTGGTTTCCAGGTAGCAGCGTTTGAAACCCTGCTCGCGGGCGTAGTCCATCGCTTGAATCGCCAGACGGCGTGCCAGCCCGAGGCCGCGCACCGATGGCATAAAATACATTTTCTGCAGTTCGCAGACATCCGCATCGCTGCACGCCAGTGGCGCGATGCCACCGCCGCCCACAACCTTTCCTTCCACTTCGACCACCCAGAAAGCACAGTTTTCTTCACTATAGACTTCGTAGAGATGGTCAAGATTGGGATCAGAAACGGTATAGCCTTTATCTGCCGTCAGGCCAAATTCTGCCGATACGGCGCGGATCACCGCAGCAATATGCGGATTATCAGCGGGAACGATCGGGCGCACGCGCAGGGTTGTCTGAATTGCGGTTGTCATACATTTCGCTCATGGGCTTGTCGGTTGCAGGTAGTGTAATAACACTGCCAGCGTACGGATGCAATGTCTGTGCGCCCGCCGGTAACTTGTCTGAGTCTGTTATCGAAATGATAATTATTTATTGTCGGGTTTCCAACACCATGCTTAAATAGCCCGGCTATTTATTACGCTTTTATTTTCTGCTTTGCAGAAGACTATTTCTATGTTTCAGGAAGAAAAAAAATGGAAAACAATACCTCGAATCAGCAACGCCATGCGGTGCTGTTCCACGGTCGTTCTGGTGAATATTTCTCTATCTGGCTGGTCAATGCACTGCTGACCATGATCACATTGGGTATTTATTCTGCATGGGCTACCGTTCGTCGCCGTCGCTATTTCTATGGCAATACCGAAATTGCGGGTGATCGCTTTGATTACCACGCCCGCCCCATTGATATTCTGAAAGGCCGTATTATCGTCTTCGTGGGCCTGGTACTGTTCTTTATTCTCTCTTCAGCCTTCCCGGCTGTTGCTCCACTGTTCGTGCTGGCCTTTTTTGCGTTGATTCCGTGGATTATCATCCGCAGCTGGCGTTATAACGCGCTGATGAGCAGCTTCCGTGGTGTGCGTTTTAACTACCTTTGCCGCGTGGGCCGCGCTTACTGGACGATGTTCCTGTGCCCGGTACTGCTGGTGCTGGCGCTCTATCTGGTGGTGGGTGCGATCGGTTTCTTCGCTGCAAACACTGGCAGCATCAGCGCTGCACTGACCGTCGGCATCCTGGCGTTTGTGCTGTTCCTGGCAGGCCTGGCGGCCGTTCAGGGCTCCGTTGCTGCACTGAACCACGATCTGTATATCAACAACATGTCATACGGTTCCCTGCCATTTAAAGCCGAACTGAGCAAAAAAGCGTTCATCAAAATGGTGTTAATCAGTTTCCTGATTATGCTGCCATTCCTGATCATCGCGGGAATGTTGATTGGTTCTCTGTTTGTCTCAATTTTCTATGCTGTGGCAATGGGCATGACCGATCCGGAGATGCTGAACAGCCTGATGGCTGGCAATATCTTTAATATCTTCCTGACCTTCTTAATATTACTTTTTGGTGGTTTAGTTTCTTCTGCTTATTTAGTGGTGGCGCAGCGTAATTACGTGTTTGGCCAGACTCAATTAGGTGAAAAACTCCGTCTTAAGTCAACTATGTCCACAGGATCATTCTTAGGCCTGACGCTGACCAATACCCTGATTGTTATTTTCACTCTGGGTCTGGGTACGCCAATCGCTGAAGTTCGTCTGGCGCGTTATATGGCGAACAGTACCGCGCTGGAAGGCGATATCTCTCTGCTGGATGTGCAGGCGCACAATGACAGTGCCGGTACCGCCGTGGCGGAAGAAGTTGTTGCAGCATTCGACCTGAACCCAGGCATCTGATCTTGCACCTAAACGGCTTTTATCAGTACCCTGGACGTGCAGCTCGCGAGGCTGCACGTCTTACATTAGCGGAACAGCATATGACGCTGGATCAGGGCGCGCATCGTCAGCTCCTGATGTTGAAAGATGTCACGGTCTCTGACGCGCTTGGCACCATTCCGCTGACGCTCTCCTTCCCGGACGGCGGACGCTTTGTCCCGGATAATGATGCGGCGTTCCGCGAATGGTGGCAGCAGCGTCGTCGTCCTGGTCTGGTTCACCGGCTGGAGCAGCATCGCCGTGGTGTTGTACTGACCCTGCTGGCAACGCTGGCGGCGATTGCGTTCTATATCTGGGTGATCCTGCCTGCCACCAGCCGCGTGCTGGCGCAACATATTCCCGCGTACGTTGAGCGCCAGATCGGCCAGCAAACCTTCACTCTGCTCCAGCACACCGGCTTCAGCGTGGGACGCCTCACGGAAGAGCAACAGCAGCGTATGAACCGGCTGTTCCGTGACAGCATACCGGCTGAAATGAAAAATGACCCGACGCCGCTGCGGCTGAAGATCATGCATTTCGCCGGGGGACCGAACGCCTTTATGCTGGCAGACGGTACGCTGATCGTCAGCGATGAACTGGTGCGGATGGCGAAAAGTGATGATGCGATTGTCGCGGTGATGCTGCACGAGATGGGGCATCATCAGCATCGTCATGTGATGCGTATGCTGGTGCGTTCGTCGCTGGTGTCGCTGAGTTATCTCTGGCTGACCGGTGATGTCAGCGGGATTGGTGACACGTTGCTACAGTCGGCAGCGTTTGTCGATCAGCTGCAGTTCTCACGCAGCATGGAGCGTGAGGCCGATGATTATGCCATTGTGCAGATGAAGGAGCAGGGGCGCTCTCTGGCCGCGATGTCTGAGATCTACAGGCAGCTTGAGCAATCCTCTGAGAAGGTCAAAAGCGGGCTTAATCTGCCAGAATGGATGAGTACCCATCCGGATATGCCTGCGCGTATCAAAGCCATCCAGGCTGCGGAATAAATCTGTAAGAAAGGGCCTGGCACGCAATAAAAAAGGGCCAGGCATGCCTGACCCCTACAGGGAACGGTGTTGTAGGGGAGGGGCATGCCCCTCCCTTCACCCTTACAGCGCGGCAATCACTGCCTGCTGCTCAATCAGTTTGATCTTCGCCTGCTCAAAGTCTGCCAGACGCTCACGCTCTTTCGCCACGACAGCTTCCGGCGCGCGCGCCACAAAGCCTTCGTTGCCCAGCTTGGTGGTGATTTTTTCCATCTCCACGTCCAGCTTCAATACTTCCTTCACCAGACGCTCCAGCTCGGCAGCTTTATCCACCAGGTCGGCCATCGGGATCAGCAGCTCGGCACCCTCAACCAGTTTGGTCACGGAAACCGGGCCTTTCTCGCCCGCTGGCAGCAGCTCAAGCGTTTCAAGACGCGCCAGGGATTTGAGGAAGTTATGGTTGTCGTTCACACGACGCACCACATCATCACTGGCACCACGCAGCAACACATCCAGTGGTTTGGACGGCGAGATATTCATCTCGTTGCGAATGTTACGCACTGCGACGATCGCCTGCTTCATCCACTCGGTGTCAGTCATCGCTGCCACATCGACACGGCTTTCGCTGAATTCCGGCATCGGCTGCAGCATGATGGTGTCATCGCTGATATTTTTCAGCACTTTCACCTGCTGCCAGATGGTTTCAGTGATAAACGGAATAATCGGATGCGCCAGACGCAGCAGGGCTTCCAGCACCGTCACCAGTGTGTTACGCGTGCCGCGCAGCTGAGCTTCCGTACCGCCGTTCATCACCGGCTTAGCCAGCTCCAGATACCAGTCGCAGAACTGGTTCCAGGTGAACTCATACAGGATGTTCGCCGCAATATCGAAGCGATAGCTGTCCAGTGCTGCGCGATACGCTTTCACCGTTTCGTTGAATTCCGCGAGGATCCAGCGATCTGCCAGCGACAGTTCAAGCTCGCCGCCGTTGAAACCACAGTCGTGCTCTTCGGTATTCATCAGCACAAAGCGGCTGGCGTTCCACAGCTTGTTACAGAAGTTGCGGTAACCTTCCAGGCGCTTCATATCCCAGTTGATGTCGCGACCGGTTGAGGCCAGCGCCGCCAGGGTGAAACGCAGGGCATCGGTGCCGTGCGGCTCAATGCCGTTCGGGAACTGCTTCTCGGTGCGCTTACGGATTTTCTCCGCCAGCTGCGGCTGCATCATATTGCCGGTGCGTTTCTCCAGCAGGTCTTCCAGCGAAATACCGTCAACCATATCCAGTGGATCGATCACGTTGCCTTTGGACTTGGACATTTTCTGCCCTTCGTCGTCACGGATCAGACCGGTCATGTACACGGTTTTGAACGGCACCTGCGGTTTGCCGTCTTCATCTTTGATGAAGTGCATGGTCAGCATGATCATGCGGGCAATCCAGAAGAAGATGATGTCGAAGCCGCTGACCAGTACGCTGGTCGGATGGAAGGTGCGCAGTGCTTCGGTATTCTCTGGCCAGCCGAGTGTGGAGAAGGTCCACAGCCCGGAAGAGAACCAGGTATCCAGCACGTCTTCGTCCTGGGTCAGCACCACGTCGGCACCCAGATTGTTCTCGGCGCGCACTTCTTCTTCGTTGCGGGCAACGTAGACGTTACCTTCGGCATCGTACCAGGCCGGGATACGGTGACCCCACCACAGCTGACGCGAGATGCACCAGTCCTGGATATCACGCATCCACGAGAAGTACATGTTTTCATACTGCTTCGGTACGAACTGGATATCACCCTGTTCTACCGCTTCTACCGCCACTTTTGCCAGCGGGGCAGTGCGCACGTACCACTGGTCGGTCAGCATCGGCTCGATCACCACGCCGCCGCGATCGCCATAAGGTACGGTCAGATCGTGAGGCTTGATCTCTTCCAGCAGGCCGAGGGTATCAATCGCTGCCACGATCGCCTTACGCGCGGCAAAGCGCTCAAGCTTCTGGAATTCAGCCGGAATGGTCGGATCGCAGGCATCAGACTCTTCGCCATTGGTGTCATACACCTGGGCGGTTTCACGGATGTCACCGTCGAAGGTCAGGATGTTGATCATCGGCAGTTTGTGGCGACGTCCCACTTCGTAGTCGTTGAAGTCGTGCGCCGGGGTGATCTTCACGCAGCCGGTGCCTTTCTCCATATCCGCATGTTCGTCACCGACGATCGGTATACGACGGTTAACCAGCGGCAGTACCAGGAATTTGCCGATCAGATCTTTGTAACGTGGATCTTCAGGATTGACTGCCACGCCAGTATCACCGAGTACGGTTTCCGGGCGAGTCGTCGCGACCACCAGATAATCTTTACCGTCAGCGGTTTTCACGCCATCAGCCAGCGGATAACGGATGTGCCACATGGAGCCTTTTGATTCGCGGTTTTCCACTTCCAGGTCAGAGATGGCGGTGCGCAGTTTAGGATCCCAGTTCACCAGGCGTTTGCCACGGTAGATCAGGTTCTCTTTATGCAGGCGAACGAACACCTCTTTTACGGCGTTCGACAGGCCTTCGTCCATGGTGAAGCGCTCACGCTCCCAGTCCACGGAGTTGCCCAGACGGCGCATCTGGCGGGTAATGGTGCCGCCGGATTCGGCTTTCCACTGCCAGATTTTTTCGATGAACGCATCGCGACCGTAATCTTTACGGGTTTTGCCTTCTTCTGCGGCGATCTTACGCTCGACGACCATCTGCGTGGCAATGCCCGCATGGTCTGTACCTGCCTGCCACAGCGTGTTTTTACCCTGCATACGCTGGTAACGGATCATGGTGTCCATGATGGTCTGCTGGAAGGCGTGACCCATATGCAAGCTGCCGGTGACGTTCGGCGGCGGGATCATGATGCAGAAGCTTTCCTGGCTGGTGTCGCCATGCGGCTTAAAGTAGCCCTGTTGTTCCCAGTGCTCGTAAAGCGGCTGCTCGATATCTTGCGGGTTATATGTCTTTTCCATGTCTGCTATGTCTTAGGCAAAGGCGGCGTTGCCGTATTCAAGTGGAATCCAACGCTGCGATAAGCTTTATAGCGGTCGCGCGCCAGCTGTTTCAAAGATGTTTCATAGGGAACGAAGTCTACCACTTCATAGAAAGCGGTGGCAAAATCTGCAAACTGTGGCAGCAGGCTGATCAGCAGGTCGCGCGGAGAATTGCCGCGACGCTGTGGCCAGGCCAGCTCAACCGGGGCACCGTATTTCGGGCCTTCACCGGCCAGATTATGCGGCACGAAGGCATTCGCCGGGCGTTGCCACAGGGCTTCATCCAGTCGGATAGCCTGCGCTTCGTCTTCACAGGCAATCAGCACGCGCTTCCCGTCACGCCAGCGGGCCTCGGCCAGATCGCAGACCAGCGCTTCATGAGCGCTCAGCCCGTCAACCGGGGTGTCGGTTTCCAGCAGGTAGAAAGTGGCGTTTTTCATGTGTTCAGGCCTGGTTAAAATAAACGGCAAGGGCGGATCGTTGATCCGCCCCTGGATATTGTCGGCGACCTTATTCTGGTCGCCCCGGCGCATTAATCGTCGCCGTTCAGACCTGCGCGATTCAACAGGAACTGAGACAGCAGGGCAACCGGACGACCGGTAGCCCCTTTGGCTTTCCCTGAGCGCCACGCGGTTCCGGCCACATCAAGGTGTGCCCAGTTGTACTTACGCGTAAAGCGCGCCAGGAAGCAGGCTGCGGTGATGGCACCACCAGGACGGCCGCCAATGTTCGCCATATCGGCAAAATTGGAATCCAGCTGCTCCTGATATTCATCGGCCATCGGCAGACGCCATGCGCGATCGCCTGCCTGCTCAGAGGCACCAATCAGCTCGTGCGCCAGCGGGTTGTGGTTCGACAACAGGCCGCTGATGTGGTGGCCCAGCGCAATCACGCAGGCACCGGTCAGCGTGGCCACGTCGATCACCACATCCGGGTCAAAGCGCTCAACGTAGGTCAGGGCATCGCACAGGACCAGGCGACCTTCCGCATCCGTGTTCAGCACTTCCACGGTCTGGCCGGACATGGTGGTCAGCACATCACCTGGACGGTAAGCACGGCCACCCGGCATGTTTTCACAGCCCGCCAGCACACCCACGACGTTCAGCGGCAGACCCAGCTCAGCGACCATGCGCATGACGCCATATACGGAAGCGGCTCCGCACATATCGTACTTCATTTCGTCCATCGCTTCGCCCGGCTTGAGCGAGATACCGCCGGTATCAAAGGTGACGCCTTTCCCAACCAGCACGATAGGGCGCGCTTCTTTGTCCGGGTTACCTTTGTACTCAATCACCGACATCAGAGATTCGTTCTGCGAACCGGCACCGACGGCGAGATAGGCATTCATCCCCAGCTCTTTCATCTGCTGTTCGCCGATGACGCGGGTCGTGATATTAGCCCAGGTATCCGCCAGCTGGCGCGCCTGTGACGCGAGGTAAGCCGCGTTACAGATGTTCGGCGGCATATTGCCGAGATCTTTCGCGGCCTTAACGCCCGAAGCCACCGCTAAACCGTGCTGGATAGCACGTTCACCGCTGGTCAGTTCGCGGCGCGTCGGCACGTTAAACACCAGTTTGCGCAGCGGACGACGCGGCTCCACCTTGTTGCTTTTCAACTGATCGAAGCTGTACAGCGTCTCTTTTGACGTTTCAACCGCCTGGCGCACTTTCCAGTAGGTGTTGCGCCCTTTGACGTGCAGCTCGGTCAGGAAGCAGACGGCTTCCATCGATCCGGTGTCGTTCAGCGTGTTAATGGTCTTTTGAATGACCTGCTTGTACTGACGCTCATCCAGCTCACGCTCCTTGCCACAACCAATCAGCAAGATACGTTCAGAGAGAATGTTCGGCACATGATGCAGCAGCAGAGTCTGGCCGACTTTTCCTTCCAGTTCACCACGGCGCAGCAGGGCGCTAATGTATCCATCGCTGATTTTATCCAGCTGTTCAGCAATCGGTGACAACCGGCGCGGTTCAAACACGCCCACCACAATACAGGCACTGCGCTGTTTTTCCGGGCTACCGCTTTTTACACTGAACTCCATGCACTCTCCTGAATCTTAAAGACAACGGCGCTTGCTGCGGCTAGAATAGGCCGCTTTCGTAACGTATAGCGCTGTCGCATGACGCTGTTGTCAGATTGGGTTTTGGTGAGGATTATTTTTTTTTGCATCACCAGAACGCGGTTGTTGTCATACTATTTTAGTAGTGACTTGGGCCATTGATGAGAATAAATGGCGTATAAGCGATGAAACTAGCGATTTTCCTGCAAAAAGACAAGTTTTCACAGGCGTATTCAGCGTGATCATTATTAGATATCTGGTTCGGGAAATGCTCAAAAGCCAGCTGGCTATCCTGTTCATCCTGCTGCTGATCTTCTTTTGCCAGAAGTTAGTCAGGATACTGGGAGCCGCGGTGGATGGCGAGATCCCTACAAATTTAGTCCTGACCTTATTGGGCCTTGGCGTGCCCGAGATGGCACAGCTGATCCTGCCATTAAGCCTCTTTTTAGCCATTTTGATGACGCTTGGTCGGTTATACACCGAGAGTGAGATCACCGTGATGCACGCCTGTGGTTTAGGCAAGAGCGTGCTGGTGAAGGCGGCGATGATCCTGATGTTGTTCACGGCACTGATTGCTGCGGTCAACGTTGGCTGGATGGGACCGTGGTCTTCACGTTATCAAAGTGAAGTGATGCAGAACGCGAAAGCAAACCCGGGCGCCGCTGCGCTGGCCGCCGGTCAGTTCCAGCAGTCTGGCGATGGTCAATCTGTGCTGTTTATCGAAAACGTCAAAGGCAACAATTTTGGCAAGGTTTTCCTCGCGCAGCTGCGGCCGAAAGGCAATGCCCGCCCTTCCGTGGTGGTGGCTGACCGTGGTCATATGGAGCAGCGTAAAGACGGTTCGCAGGTCGTGACGCTGGATAGCGGCACCCGTTTTGAAGGCACCGCGCTGCTGCGTGACTTCCGCATTACTGACTTCAAAAATTACCAGGCGATTGTCGGCCATCAGACTGCCACCCTTGACCCGAATGACTCTGAGCAGATGAGCTTTGGCGAGTTGTGGCGCTCTGATAAACCTGATTTCCGCAGTGAGCTGCACTGGCGGCTGACGCTGGTGTTCTCGGTGCTGATCATGGCGCTGATGGTGGTGCCGCTCAGCGTGGTTAACCCACGTCAGGGACGCGTGCTGTCGATGCTGCCTGCGATGCTGCTCTATCTGGTGTTCTTCCTGCTGCAAAGTTCGCTGCGCTCCAGTGGCAATAAGGGGCGCCTCGATCCGGCTCTGTGGATGTGGGGGGTTAACCTCGGGTATCTGGCGTTGGCCGTACTGCTGAATGCGTGGGACACGGTGCCAATGCGCCGGCTGCGTGGGCGTTTCACTCGCGGAGGGTCGGTCTGATGTTTGGCGTTCTTGACAAATATATCGGTAAAACGATTTTCAATACGATCATGGCGACGCTGTTTATGCTGGTGTCGCTCTCCGGCATCATCAAATTTGTCGACCAGCTGCGTAAAACCGGGCAGGGAGAATACACCGTGCTCGGTGCCGGGCTGTATACCCTGCTGAGTGTGCCGAAAGATATTGAGATCTTCTTCCCGATGGCCGCTCTGCTGGGGGCGCTACTGGGCTTAGGCACGCTGGCACAGCGCAGCGAGCTGGTGGTGATGCAGGCTTCCGGCTTTACCCGTATGCAGATTGCGGCCTCGGTGATGAAAACGGCGATCCCGCTGGTGCTGCTGACGATGGCAATCGGTGAGTTTGTGGCCCCGCAGGGCGAGCAGATGGCGCGTAACTACCGCGCACAGCAGCTGGTGGGAGGGTCATTGCTCTCCACGCAAAACGGTCTGTGGGCGAAAGACGGCGATAACTTTATCTTTATCGAACGTATTCGTGGCGACAACCAGCTGGCAGGCATCAGTATCTACAGTTTTAACAAAGAGCGCCGTTTACAAACCGTGCGTTACGCCGCCTCTGCGCAGTACAACACTGAGAAAAAATTATGGGAGCTGGCGCAGGTTGATCAATCCGATCTGACTGACCCGCAGCAGGTGAAAGGCAGCCAGACGCTGACTGGCGAATGGAAAACCACCCTGACCCCGGACAAACTGGGTGTGGTGGCGCTGGACCCGACGGCGCTGTCGATCACCGGGCTGTATAACTATACGAAGTATCTGAAGCAGAGTGGCCAGGTTTCTGGCCGCTATGAGCTGAATATGTGGAGCAAGATCTTCCAGCCGCTATCGGTAGCGGTGATGATGCTGATGGCACTGTCGTTTATCTTTGGCCCGCTGCGCAGCGTGTCGATGGGGATGCGCGTGGTCACCGGGATCAGTTTCGGCTTCCTGTTCTACGTGCTGGACCAGATCTTTGGGCCGCTGAGCCTGGTGTATAACATCCCGCCATTGCTGGGAGCGTTGTTACCGAGCGCCGCGTTCTTTGCCATCAGTGTGTTTATGCTGCTGAAGCGGCGCTAGCCGATTCAATTTCACGTAGGGGCGGACCTTCTGTTTCGGTCCGCCCGTGACGCTAAAGGCTGACCGAAAAAGAAGGTCGGCCTCTACAGCATCTGTGCCCTTTCCAGTAACTGCGGCGCCAGTGACAGCAAATACAATATCAGCCCAATTACCCCACCGACTAACGTCCCGTTAATTCTGATGCGCTGTAAATCCTTCCCGATATTCAGCTCCACCTGATGTGACATATCCGCCGCATCCCAGCTTTTCACCGTATCGCTAATATGGCGGCTGAGAAACGCCGAGAACTCCGGTGCCACGTTGCTGGCGGCTTCTTCCATATGCTGGTTAAGCGAATGGCGCAGCGGTTCATCCTGCATCAGGGTTTCGCCAAACCACTGCCCGGCAGCGCTCACTTTGGCATGCAGCATGGAATCGGGGCGATCCAGATCGTCCTTCAGCCAGGTACGCAAATCATTCCACAGCTGGCCGATATAGCTGTTCAGCGTCTCGTCCTGCTTGAGATACGCTTTAATCTCTTCCGCTTTCTCCGCCATTTCCGGGTCATTGCGCAGGCGGGTAATCAGCCGCTGCACTGCGCGATTAAAGCCCTGGCGCAGCTGGTGCGCATCATCGTGTTCAATCTCGGTGAGGATCGACTGCACCGCATTGGCCGCCAGCTCGGCGCTTTTTTCCCCCAGCCACTCGCTCGGCAGCATCTTCTCCTTCAGCGGATGTTCGCGCTTCAGCCAGCTCACCACCTGATGGGCGATAAACTCGTGAGTGCCAGGCTTGTTCACCAGCTGCAGGATCTGCGCTAAGGCATCATCCAGCAGTTGCTGATGGCGGTTATTTTTGGTCAGACTGTCGAGGATCATGGCCGCCGACTGGCTGAGATCCACCTTATCGATCGCCTTGTGGATCGCCCGGCGCATAAACCCCTGAATGCGCTCGTCGTCGGCCAGATCGAGAAAGCCACGCACGGTTTTCAGCACCATCCCGCTGAGGCGGGCAGCGTTGTCCGGGTGGCTCAGCCAGTTGGCAATGATCTGAGCCGGGTTGTGGCGACGGATCAGCGCCAGCAGCGAATCGGTATTGAGGAATTTATCCTGCACGAACAGCGCGAGGTTGTCGGCGATACGATCTTTATTGCGTGGAATGATCGCCGTATGACGCCCCGCCAGCGGGATCGGCACCCGACGGAACAGCGCACTGACCGCAAACCAGTCGGCCAGCGCCCCGACCATCGAGGCCTCTGCCACCGCTTTCAGCCCGGCGACCCAGGGATTGGGCGGCCCGTACAGCGGCCAGAGAATGGTGGCGATAAACAACAGCGCAGCGCCGACCAGTAACAGCAGCGGCAGGCGCTTCGCCCGGATTAACTCACGTTCCTTATCCATAAACCCCTTATCGTTTCCTTCCGCCCATGATGCTGCCTAACACACCACGGATGATTTGATTGGTGATCTGCCGTGCTGCGCTTTTCGCCACGCTCTGCACCACGCCATCATGCTTACCGCCGCGCGGCCCGGTGGTGCCGAACAGAATATCCTTCAGCCCGCCGAGAATACCGTTATCCACCGCCACGTTCTCGCCTTTGGCAGCGGGCGCACTGGCGCTGTCGGTGGCGTTTTGTATTCCTTTTTGCAGCATCTCGTACGCGGATTCGCGATCGACGGCTTCTTCGTATTTATCGCTGAGTGACGAGTGGTTAATCAACCCGTTACGCTCATCATCGGTCACCGGACCCATGCGGGAACCGGGGGCAATCACGGAGGCACGCTGCACCACCGATGGGCTGCCTTTTTCATCCAGGAAGGAGATCAGGGCTTCACCCGTACCCAGCTCCTGAATGGCAGCAACGGTATCGAACGCCGGGTTGGCGCGCATGGTTTGTGCCGCCACCTTGACCGCCTTCTGGTCTTTCGGCGTAAAGGCGCGCAGGGCGTGTTGCACGCGATTGCCCAGCTGGCCCAGCACGGCATCCGGGATATCCGCCGGATTCTGCGACACAAACCACACGCCAACACCTTTCGAGCGGATCAGACGGATCACCTGCTCGATCTTATCCAGCAGCACCGTTGGTGCATCGTCAAACAGCAGATGCGCTTCATCAAAGAAGAACACCAGTTTGGGCTTCTCCAGATCGCCCGCTTCCGGCAGTTGCTCATACAGCTCTGACAGCAGCCACAGCAGGCTGGTGGCGTACAGCTTTGGCATCTGGTACAGCTTCTCGGATGCGAGGATGTTGATCACCCCTTTACCGTTTTCATCGGTGCGCATCCAGTCGTTGATATCCAGCATCGGCTCACCAAAGAAGTATTCCGCTCCCTGCTGCTCCAGAGACAGCAGCCCGCGCTGGATGGCACCTACCGAGGCGCTGCTGATGTTGCCGTACTGGGTCTGGAACGCTTTGGCGTTCTCGCCGATGTACTGAGTGGTGGCGCGCAGATCTTTAAAATCGAGCAGCAGCAGGCCCTGGTCGTCGGCGACGCGGAAGATAATCTGCAATACGCCGCTCTGCACATCGTTCAGATTCAGCAGACGCGCCAGCAGCAGCGGCCCGAGGTCCGACACCGTGGCACGCACCGGATGGCCGCGTTCGCCAAAGATATCCCACAGCGCCACCGGATTGCTCTGCGGCGACCAGTCCGACACGCCAATCTTCGCCAGACGGGCGAGCAGTTTCTCTGACTCCGTTCCGGCTTTGGCAATCCCGCTCAGATCGCCTTTCACATCGGCCATAAACACCGGCACGCCGATATTCGAGAAGCTCTCCGCCAGTTTTTGCAGCGTGACGGTTTTACCGGTGCCGGTGGCGCCCGTAATCAGCCCGTGGCGGTTTGCCATCGCGGGCAGCAAGTGCAGTTGTTGTTCAGAAGTTTGGGCAATAAGGAGCGGCTCGGTCATCTTCAGGCATCCATCTGGTTGAAAGGCAGATCTTGGTTTCTGTAAGCATAGCAGGCGTCTCAGTCAATTATGACTTGCCAGTTAATGCCCACTCTCAGTAAGTTAAACGATATTACATGATGGAGGTGGAAGATGGATGCAGCAGTACTTTCAGTGATTTCAATCGGTGGTGCGCTGGGGCTGGGTGCTATCAGTCCGGGACCGAGCTTTATTCTGGTGGCGCGTACCGCCGTCGCCTCTTCTCGCCGCGCTGGCATCGGTGCTGCACTGGGAATGGGCGCGGGTAGCCTTATCTTCGCCATTATCGCGCTGATGGGGCTGCATACGTTGTTAAATGCCGTCCCTGTGCTGTGGCTGACGCTGAAGACGGCAGGGGGTCTCTATCTGCTGTGGATGGCGTATAAGATGTTTCGCGGCGCCCGCGAACCGCTGGCGCTGGATCTGCCGGGCAGCAACGGTAAAAGTTTTAAACGTGCTTTTCTCACCGCCTTTACCACCCAGATCAGTAATCCTAAAACCGCGATGGTCTTCGCAGGGGTATTTGCCGCGCTGCTGCCTGCCCATGTGAGCAACGGCATGCTGATTGCTATCCCGCTGGTGGCGATGATGGTGGATGGCTTGTGGTATCTGTTCGTCGCTTATGCGCTGTCGTCACGCGGGCCGCGTAACACCTATCTGCGCTTCAAAGCGCCACTCGACCGTTTAGGCGGCAGTGTGATGGCGCTGCTGGGTATTCGTTTGATCGTAAAATAAAAAAAGGCCACACAACGGTGGCCGGGGGAAAGAAGGTGGCAAGGGGACAGCCCTGCCACCTTAAGGGAGAGATTACGAGATAAACTGTTTGCCCTGCTTCAGCACCAGATCACAGGCTTTGGTTTTCACCTTTTTGCCCATTGGCGTTTCACCCAGTGCTTTCAGGTTCACCTGCTGATTGTTGCCGGTGTTCAGCAGACCCATCAGGCCCTGCTTATAGTCGGTGGTTTCCTGCTGCTTCTGCGTATCCGCCAGCCCCAGCTTACCGAGCAGTTTGTCTTTTACTGATGACACATTGTTATCGACAATATTGTTCTTCACACAGTACTCCAGCACACCCGCCGCGTTGGTCATGGTGCCTGCGCTGAGCGACTGGCTGCCGCCGTTCAATAATCCGGTCAACGCACCCAGCGAGCTACCCGCAGGCGTCGCGTTAGCCCCGGAGGTGTTGGCAGTGGTTGCGCTGCTGTTGTTCTGGCCCAGCGCGCTGGCGGCAGAGTTAAGCTGATCCTGCCAGCTCGCGGCGCCTGCTGCTGCACTGAACAGTGCGGTAGAAACAGAACATGCCAGAACCCATTTCATTGCTGCTTTCATTGTTATACCCATTTAATATGATGTGACGCGCAGCACCCTCCTGGCACCGCGCCGATAACTGATTGTTCCGACTGCGGGATAGCGAGGGAGTTCCCTTTTCTGCAGCCACATGGCCATTATGGTTCAAGGTTTGAGAATTATCTGCACTGAAACATCGTAGGGGCGGGGCATGCCCCGACCGAACTGGCTATCGATATACTGGCTGGCGCGCGTTTTTTCAGCATTCAAACGCAGACCATGCGGAATAGGGTTGCGTATGCAGGAGGTAACGGTATAATCCACAACGTTTTCCGCATACCCTTCAGTGCCGAAGTGGCGAAATCGGTAGACGCAGTTGATTCAAAATCAACCATCGAGAGATGTGCCGGTTCGATTCCGGCCTTCGGCACCATTAGTATGTTTGAGAACGTCCGTAACAGTCCGTAAGTTACTGAAAAAAAGCCGAAAGGCTTTTTTTTTGCTCCAAATTCGTCCGGGCACATCCGTTGCAATCCGGGCATCGCTGGGGGCATAATTGGGGGCATCCTCACTTCGATAGAAAATGTGCCCCCAAATGAAGCTCAACGCCCGCCAGGTCGAAACCGCAAAACCCAAAGAAAAAAACTATAAAATGGCCGATGGTGGCGGTTTGTATCTTGAGGTGTCTACCAAAGGATCTAAATACTGGCGCATGAAGTACCGGCGTCCCGCTGACAAAAAAGAAGACCGTCTGGCATTTGGTGTCTGGCCGACAGTCACGCTTGCTGAGGCTCGCGTTAAGCGCGAAGAAGCTAAAAAGCAGTTAGGGCAGGGGATAGACCCCAAAGCCGAAAATAAAGAAGCGCAAGCCGAATCAGCAGGGGCATACACCCTTGAAAGTATCGCCCGTGAATGGCATGCCAGCAACAAGCGCTGGGGTGATGACCATCGTGCCAGGATACTGCGTTATCTCGAACTGTATATTTTCCCTCATATTGGTTCGGCAGACATCAGGAAGTTAAAAACCAGTCAGCTACTGGCCCCAATTAAAACGGTCGATGCCAGTGGCAGGCATGACGTTGCTCAACGTCTTCAGCAGCGTGTCACGGCGATTATGCGTTATGCAGTGCAGAATGATTACATCGATACGAATCCGGCTGTTGATATGGCTGGTGCGCTTGCTACGACAAAAACCCGGCATTATCCTGCATTGCCCTTTAGCCGTTTCCCCGACTTTCTGGAACGTCTTGCTGCATACCGGGGCCGGTTGATCACACGTATCGCTGTTGAGCTTTCACTACTGACTTTTGTCCGTTCCAGTGAGTTACGTTTTGCTCGCTGGGATGAATTCGATTTCGAAAAATCTCTCTGGCGCGTTCCAGCGAAGCGAGAAGAGATAAAAGGCGTCCGTTATTCCCATCGCGGAATGAAGATGAAAGAGGAGCATATTGTTCCTCTTAGTCGGCAGGCACTAACCTTGCTGGAGCGCCTGAAGCAGTTGAGCGGTGATAATGAACGCCTGTTTCCTGGGGATCACGACCCTAAGAAAGTCATGAGTGAAAACACAGTCAACAATGCTCTGCGCGCTATGGGCTATGACACCAAGACAGAGGTTTGCGGGCATGGTTTCAGAACAATGGCTCGTGGAGCGCTGGGGGAATCTGGCCTGTGGAGTGATGATGCGATTGAACGTCAGTTGAGCCACTCTGAGCGTAATAATGTAAGGGCTGCTTATATCCATACGTCTGAGCATTTGGATGAACGCAGGTTGATGGTGCAATGGTGGGCAGATTATCTAAGTGTCAACCAACACAAACATGTAACTCCTTATGATTTTGCGAAAGAGTGTGTTGAGGGGCTAAGACATGCAGCTAAAAAGTGATGTAAAACTGTATTTATGTACATGTATGTTCATGGTAAGGTAGTCGAATTGAGTAATGATTTTTTATCAATCGCATTGAATTTATTGAGGTTTTTATGATTAGGCCAATAGGTATCGATCTTTTTTCTGGTGCGGGTGGAATGTCCTTAGGTTTCGAAAAGGCAGGCTTCGATATCGCAGCCTCTGTTGAAATAGATCCTATCCATTGCGCCACACATAAATACAATTTCCCTCTCTGTACAACTATTTGTGCCAGCGTCGAAAATTTATCGGGTGACGACATTAGAAAATTAGCTGGTTTAGATGGAAAAGAAATAGATGTTGTATTTGGCGGTGCGCCTTGCCAAGGGTTTTCATTAATTGGTAAAAGAGCTTTAGATGACCCTAGAAACCAACTCGTTTCACATTTTGTTAGATTGGTAAAGGAGCTGTCTCCTAAGTATTGTGTCTTTGAAAACGTTAAAGGATTAACCATTGGGAAACATGCCAAATTCCTTAGTGAAATTATCGAGTCGTTAAATGAAGCTGGTTATAACGTTCTTACGCCTTATAAGGTTTTGAATGCTTCTAAATTTGGAGTGCCTCAGAGTAGGGAAAGATTATTCTTAATTGCTGCTAAGCGTGGACAAGATTTACCTTCTTACCCACAGCCTTTAGAATATTCAGTTACAGTAGGAGAAGCAATATCAGATCTCCCTGATGCTGATACATTTTTAGAACTTAAAAAACAAGATTCTGTTCAAACTTCGTGGACTACAAAATCTAAATATTCTCGGATTCTTCGTGGGCTTGAAAAAGATAAATTTGATTTTGGATACGAGCGTGAATTTAATAATAGTTTATTAAGCTCAAGTTTAAGGACAGAGCATACACAGTTATCTCAAGATAGATTTATGTCAACACCAAATGGTGAAACTGAGCCTGTAAGTAGGTTCAGAAAGCTTGATTTAAATGGTCTGTGTAATACTTTACGCGCTGGTACTGATAGTGCCCGTGGTGCATTTACTTCGCCTCGCCCAATTCATCCAACATTGCCACGAGTTATAACAGTGCGCGAAGCTGCCCGTTTACACTCATACCCGGATTGGTTTAGATTTCATAGCACAAAATGGCATGGGTTTAGGCAATTAGGTAATAGTGTCCCACCATATTTGGCTCGGGCTGTTGCTTCAGTGATTATTGATAAACTGAATGTAACTCCAGCAAAACCAAAAAACACTTTAAGTCTTGGTGATAATTGGTTGTTAACGGTTGATATGAAAACTGCTGCAAAATTCTTTGAAGTGCCAGCCGATACCATCGCTCAAAGAACTCGGAAAGAAAAAAAGGAAGTAGTCTATGAGCAAGAGTAACAATTACCTCGCCATTATTGAGAGAATATTTTTCTCTCATTACCAAGAAGGGATGCGTGAGTTTGATTTCAACAGAACAGAAATCGCAGCTATGGCTGCCGAGTTGGGAGTTGATATTCCAAAAAATGTCGGTGATGTAATCTATTCAGTAAGGTATAGGATTGATCTTCCTGAAAATATTTCCAATAAGGCGGAGGATGGTTACGAGTGGGTAATTAGTGGTGTTAAAAGAGCTAGTTATAAGTTTCATCAGGTCAAGATGAATAGAATAGTGCCAAGAGATGATCTGGTTACAATAAAAATACCCGATGCCACACCTGAAATTATTGAGCGTTATGCTTTAAGCGATGAACAAGCACTATTGGCAAAAGTTCGTTATAACAGGCTAGTTGACACGTTTCTAGGCATTACTGCTTCTTCACTGCAAAACCATCTAAGGACCACTGTAAAAGGTGTTGGTCAAATAGAAATAGATGAAATATATGTTGCGGTAGATAAATATGGTAGACAGTTTGTTATACCTGTACAGGCTAAAGGTGGGAGCGATAAACACGCAGTTGTTCAGACTAAACAGGATATTTTATGTTGTGCTGAAAAATTTCCTCAGTTAATTTGCAAAGCTGTTTCTGCTCAGTTTATGGCAAATAATAAAATCGCAATGTTTGAGTTAGCCGTACAGGATGATGAAGTCAAGATTGTTGATGAGAAACATTACTTGCTTGTTTCGGCTTCTAACATAACTGATGGTGATATTGTCCAGTATGGTCAGTTAGCAAAACCCTAGACTTTTAGCCGTGGTGCGGAATGCACTACCCGCCGTGTCAAAAATGCCGTCGTTTGGCGGCATTATCACTCGAATCATAAGGCGCGCTGCACCCTCCCGCTACAACACCGCTTTTGTTGAATTATCGCCATCACGACACGCTGAGAGCCTCAAAAAACAAATGTAATTACGGTGCCAGCGCGCAATACTACCCCCTCCTCGCCTGCCCGCTTTATCGGTCGCATTTAATGCAACTGCATAAGGTGGCTCAGGCCGCGCCATACCTGCCTTTAATGGGTATTATGTGCCCTGCAATCTGCATGCAAATCCATGCACCTTATGCATGTGAAGTGGTCAACTAAAACTGGC
>NZ_JBJGXA010000031.1:0-210410 GCF_045107195.1 Erwinia sp. AnSW2-5 | reverse complement strand
GCGAGTTGCGCTCACGGTGTGGCGCAACTTCTTTGATCTCTTCGCGAATGATGTCATTGCACAAGTCAACGCATTCATCGCAGACATACACAGACGGGCCGGCGATCAGCTTACGCACTTCATGCTGGCTTTTGCCGCAAAAAGAGCAGTACAGCAGCTTCCCCGAACCGTCTTTGCGTTTATCAGTCATTTACTTCCCCCTCATTGTCACACTCACCTTCCCACCAGGGGTTAGTTACGCAGGCCGCCACCAGAGCTATCTGCGCAGGCAACGGCTACATGTCACAACATGTTTAATCAGTTACGCTGGGACAGCACAGAATCCACTAAGCCGTACTCGACGGATTCGCTGGCCGACAGGAAACGGTCGCGGTTGGTATCGCGCTCAATGGTTTCGATCGTCTGCCCGGTATGTTTTGCCATCAGCTCGTTCATCATCTGCTTGGTCTTGATGATTTCACGGGCATGAATGTCAATGTCTGACGCCTGGCCCTGGAAACCGCCCAGCGGCTGGTGAATCATTACGCGTGAATTCGGCAGGCAGTAACGCTTGCCCTTCGCTCCGGCCGTCAGCAGGAACGCTCCCATCGAACAGGCCTGGCCCATACAGATGGTGCTAACGTCAGGTTTGATAAACTGCATGGTGTCGTAAATTGACATCCCTGCGGTGATGACGCCACCAGGAGAGTTAATGTAAAGGTGGATATCCTTTTCTGGATTCTCCGCTTCCAGAAACAGCATCTGCGCAACGATCAGGTTGGCCATATGGTCTTCGACCTGGCCGGTCAGAAAAATAATGCGCTCTTTCAGCAGGCGCGAGTAGATGTCGTAAGAACGCTCTCCACGAGAGGTTTGTTCGACCACCATTGGCACCAGAGCCATGTGAGGTGCAGTTAGTTCACGTTCGCCGCTGTATGACATTATCGTCTCCTGGATAAATTTCATTTGGCAACACTCTGTAGCGATTCTACTTGAGAGCGATCAGGAACACTATGATTCCAGGCCTTACACCCGATGCCGTCCGGACAGTTATCGGGCCTGATGACTTCGTTGTACCAATTTGGGGATGATCCCCCGCTGTTTCAAGCATAACAACGTTTTTATCAACTGCTAACCAGGAAAAGTAGCTTAGTCGATAATTTGCAGATTAAATGCGCAAATAGCCCATAAAAGCAGTGGGATTTTACCCCATAAACGACAAAAGCCCGCTGCCAAAAGGCAGCGGGCTCAACGTCAACCTACAGAATTCAGAATCAGGCCGTAGCAGTCTGGTTCATCAGTTCCTGGAAGTTAGTGGCTTTTTCAGTCACTTTCGCTTTTTCCAGCACAGCTTCAACAGCCTGCTCTTCCAGCGCAACGTTACGCATATTGTTCATCAGCTCGTTGTTTTTGCTGTAGAACTCGATCACTTCAGTTGGATCTTCGTATGCAGAAGCCATCTCTTCGATCAGCGCTTTAACACGGTCTTCGTCAGCTTTCAGCTCATGGGTACGAATCACTTCGCCCAGCAGCAGGCCAACAACGACGCGGCGTTTAGCCTGCTCCTCGAACAGTTCACGAGGCAGTTCCAGAGCCTGCTTCTCGTTGCCACCAAAGCGCTGTGCAGCCTGACGCTTAAGCACGTCAATTTCGCTGTCGATCAGAGCAGCAGGAACATCGATGTCATTGGCTTTCACCAGACCGTCGATTGCCTGAGTCTTCACGCGGTTACGTACAGCACCTTTCAGCTCACGCTGCATGTTCTTACGCACTTCGGTACGCAGACCCGCTACAGAACCATCTTCAACGCCGAAACGCTTGATGAACTCTTCAGTGAACTCTGGCAGTTCGCGCTCTTCAACTTTCTTCAGTACGATTTCAAACTTCGCTGCTTTACCTTTCAGGTTCTCAGCGTGGTAATCGTCCGGGAAGTTAACGTCGATAGTGAAGGTTTCGCCCGCTTTGTGGCCAACAACACCTTCTTCGAAACCTGGGATCATACGACCCTGGCCCATTGCCAGTACGAAGTCAGACGCTTTGCCGCCTTCGAACTCTTCGCCGTCTACAGAACCGGAGAAGTCAATGGTTGCACGGTCTTCAGCCGTCGCTGCGGCGTCGGTTTCTTTCCAGGTGGCCTGCTGCTTACGCAGGGTGTCCAGCATGGTGTCAACGTCAGCATCAGTCACTTCTACAACCGGTTTTTCAACTTCGATTGCTTCCAGACCCTGCAGTTCAACTTCCGGGTACACTTCAAACTCAGCTGAGAATGTGAAGTCTTCACCGGTTTTGTATTCGCCTGGCACGTACTTTGGTGCGCCAGCCGGATTGATTTTTTCTTTGATGATCGCATCGACAAAGCCGCGCTGCATCAGATCGCCCAGGACGTCCTGGCGAACAGAAGCACCGTAACGCTGTTCAACAACAGTCATCGGCACTTTTCCTTTGCGGAAACCGTCGATGCGCACTTTCTTAGCTACGCTGACCAGCTCACTTTTCACCGCGTTTTCGATCACATCTTTATCTACGGTAATCGTTACGCGACGGCCCAGGCCCTGAGTTGTTTCTACTGAAACTTGCATCTTATTACCTCAAAAAATCACGTGCTCGGTCAACTTCAGACAAACACCACTGGAGGACCAGAGTGTATCTAAGAACCGGGACGGCTTCTGATTCCAGAACCACATTCCCTGTTTCACAGAAGCATCCCGAAGACATTCCGGAAAAAAATAGACGCAGCATTATAGCGGCAACGTCTTAATGAGTCGAGGCTACACTCTCGCCCGGACCCCGCTACTTTTTACATTTTTGCTGCCAAATCGCAAGAATTTGCTGACTGCTACATTTTTCAGGCTCTATAAATGAAAAAACGGCCAACAGGCCGTTTTCATTTTTTGTGCGTCGGGTCAGGCCAGCGTACCGGCACCACGGCAGTTTGGTGAGGAGGGAACGGTATCTTGTAACCCCTCCCACTCTTTCAAGGTATAACTGTGAAGTGCCAGTGCGTGCACACTGCCGGCCAGCTCATCTGCCAGTACACCGTAAATAGCCCGGTGGCGAGTCAAAAAACGCTGATCGTTAAAGCTGTCGCTAACAATCACCACTTTGAAGTGACTCTCAGCGCCCGCAGGCACGTTGTGGCGGTAACTCTCATCATGCACCTCAAGATGCACAGGAGAAAACGCCGTTCGTAACTTTTCTTCTATCTGTTCACGGATCATACCTGTACTCCTCTGATGCAGAGAACTGCGCCCCATCCCTTTAAATCGTAGTCGGTTTTTGTGTAAAACCGACGCACTTTACCGTTTTTTTCCTGATGGCATTTAATTTCAACCGCCACCATGCAACGCATCGACTAACTCGAGGTCGAATGCTTGAGTCTCATTAAGTCTGAAAATTCCGCAACGCGATGAATTTACGCTCGATCGGGGCTTCCCCTGCCGACAGGCAATGATATGATGACCGCAGTTTTGTCAGCAATACTACTCACGTAATCGAGAAAATAAGCATGTTAAAAAAATTATTTTTCCCTCTGCTGGCCGTGTTAATCCTGGCTGGCTGCGCAGGGAGCAGCAATACGCTCGACATTTCACCAAAAATTCAGTTGCCACAGCGTGACCCAAGTCTGATGGGCATCACTATTAGCATCACGGGTGCCGATCAGCGTAGCGATCAGGCACTGGCGAAGGTTAACCGCGATGGTCAGCTGATTACGCTAACCCCCTCTCGCGACCTGCGCTTCCTGTTACAGGAAACACTGGAGAAACAGATGACCGCACGCGGTTATATGGTCGGCCCAAGCGGAGCTGTTGATCTGCAAATCGTGGTGAATGGCCTGTACGCTGATGTTACTCAGGGTAATGTGCGTTACAGCATCACGACGAAAGCGGATATCTCAATCATCGCTACGGCTAAAAATGGCAGCAAGCAGGTGAAGAACTACCGCCAGACCAGCAGTGTTGAAGGCGCGTTCGCCGCGAATAATCAGAAAATCACCAATGTCGTCAACAGCACCCTCGGTGACGTGATTGCCGACATGGCGCAGGACACCAGCGTTAACGACTTTATCAAGCAAAACGCGCGTTAATCTCTCTGGCCCGGCAGGACGCCGGGCCTGATGTAAGGTCCGTATGCCTAATCACTATCTGCACATCTTTACCCGACGCAACTCTGCCCTTCTTTTATTACTCGGTTTCGCTTCCGGGCTGCCGCTGGCGCTCACTTCTGGAACGCTCCAGGCCTGGATGGCTGTTGAGAATATCGATATTAAAACCATCGGGTTCTTCTCCCTCGTCGGGCAAGCCTATGTCTTTAAGTTCCTCTGGTCACCGCTGATGGACCGTTACACGCCGCCGTTTCTTGGGCGCAGGCGTGGCTGGTTGCTAGTCACTCAGCTGTTGCTGATCGTGGGGATCGCCCTGATGGGCTTTATGCAGCCTTCACGTGACCTGACTCTGCTGGCGGCGCTGGCAGTATTGATCGCATTTTGTTCGGCCTCTCAGGATATTGTGTTTGATGCCTGGAAAACGGATGTCCTGTCCGCCACTGAACGCGGTAGCGGTGCGGCGATTAGCGTACTGGGCTATCGGCTGGCGATGCTGGTCTCCGGTGGACTGGCGCTGTGGCTGGCCGACCGTTTTCTCGGCTGGCAGGCAATCTGGTGGCTGATGGCCGCCATGATGCTGCCCGGAGTGATAGCAACCTTACTGGCTAAAGAACCAGATGCTACGGTTGATCGCCCACATACGCTGGAAGAAGCCGTTATTGCGCCACTGCGCGATTTCTTCAACCGTAATAATGCCTGGCTGATCCTGTCACTGATTGTCCTTTATAAGCTGGGCGATGCTTTCGCTGCCAGCCTGACCACTATCTTTCTGATACGTGGGGTTGGGTTTGATGCAGGCGATGTCGGGTTGGTCAACAAAACACTTGGCCTGGTCGCCACCATTATCGGCGCACTGGCTGGCGGTGTGCTAATGCAACGTCTTAACCTGTTCCGCGCCCTGATGCTGTTCGGTATTTTACAGGCAGTGTCCAATCTGGGTTACTGGGTGCTGTCAGTAACTGACAAACACCTTTACAGCATGGCTGCCGCGGTAACCGTGGAAAACCTGTGTGGTGGTATGGGTACTGCGGCCTTCGTGGCACTGCTGATGACGTTGTGCAATCGCTCGTTTTCAGCCACTCAGTTTGCCCTGCTCTCCGCGCTCTCAGCGGTGGGCCGCGTCTATGTTGGCCCCGTGGCGGGATGGTTTGTTGAGTCGTGGGGCTGGCCGACGTTTTATGCTTTCTCCGTGGTGGCCGCACTACCCGGATTGCTGTTGCTGCTCGGGTGCCGTTCAACGCTGGAATATGCACAAACTCACCCAGACTTTCTGCCGCGAACCGCCTACCGCTCAGGCTATCGCTGGGCAGTGCGAGGGCTGATTGCGGGCTGTGTACTACTCGCAGTCTGGCTGCTGGTGCTGGCGATTAACGCGCTGGATTGGCTCCCACTCTCAGGGCTAAGTACCCCTCTGTTTGAAGCGGGCATTATTCTGGTGCTGGGTGGAATTGTGATGGGAACCCTGCTGGACTTCCTGGCGCTGCGAAAATCCCATACTGCATAGTAAATCAGCGATAATGTCTTTTCGTTCGAGAAATGTTAAGAAAATTATTTAGCTAACAATAGGTTAACAAATAGAGTGGCTTTTGCCGCACAGGGAGTGCGGACCGAAGATAACACATCAGGAAAGTTGATGACTTGACGAGAAATATTATTTTCATACTTTATTAAGTAAGTTAAAAAAATTCTTGACGATTGCAGCCCCTAATTTTCAGGTATTAAAACCCGGTACGTAATTAAATTTAGTTAATCAATATCACGCAATTGATAATAAATTGTTAAATAAATGGTACATTAAATGGCTGGTTATAGCGGATACAATTTTTGTACAGTTTTTCCTATCGGGTTTTGTTATATTGATGCCAACCCTTTGCCAGTATTCATATTTTGCCACTCCCGGCAACATATGCGACAGTCTTTGCAAAAGGTGTCAACACCCCGCTGACAAAACCTGTTGCAGGTTTACAGTACTGAAACCTTCCCGTAAAATGCTGCCACACTTAAACGACAATAGAGCCCTTGTCATTGAGGTCGTTAAATGAGACTCAGGAAATACAATAAAAGTTTGGGGATTTTGTCATTAATCGCAAGCATGATTTTGTTAAGTGGTTGTGATAGTGCGTTATTAAATCCCAAAGGACAGATTGCCATGGAGCAACGTTCGCTGATTTTGACGGCCTTCGGCCTGATGATGATCGTCGTAATCCCCGCAGTCTTAATGGCCGTGGTGTTCGCCTGGAAATATCGGGCATCTAACACCAATGCGAAATACAGCCCAAACTGGTCCCACTCGAACAAAGTGGAAGCCGTAGTATGGACTGTGCCGATCTTGATCATTGTCTTCCTTGGCATTCTGACGTGGAAATCAACCCACGCACTGGAACCTAGCAAGCCACTGGCATCTGACGCGAAACCTATCGTGATCGAAGTTGTATCTCTTGACTGGAAATGGATGTTCATTTACCCGGAACAGGGTATTGCTACCGTTAATCAGATTGCTTTCCCGGCAAACCGCCCTGTGAGCTTCAAGATTACCTCGAACACCGTCATGAACTCCTTCTTCATTCCTACGCTCGGTAGCCAGATTTATGCGATGGCGGGTATGCAGACAAGATTAAACTTGATTGCGAATGAAGCAGGTACCTTTGATGGTATTTCCTCGAACTTCAGTGGTCGTGGTTTCTCTGGTATGAAGTTTAAAGCGATTGCTACTCCTGACGAAGCCTCTTTCGAGCAGTGGGTTGCTAAAGCGAAACAGTCACCAGACACCCTCATGACAATGGATGATTTTAATAAGCTGGCTGCGCCTAGCGAAAATCACCCGGTGGAATTCTTCTCAAGTGTGAAACCTGAACTGTTTAAAGACATTATTGGTCAGTTCAAGATGAACCACGGCGGAAGCATGGACATGTCCCACGGCGAAGGCCACGAAGGCATGGATATGAGCAATGCCGCTCACGCGGGAGCCGAGGAATAATACGATGCTTGGAAAATTAACACTGGATGCAGTGCCGTATCATGAACCGATTATCATGGTTACGGTTGCCGCCATTATTCTTGGCGGTTTGGCGCTAGTCGCCGCACTGACTTACTTCGGTAAGTGGAAATATCTGTGGACCGAGTGGCTGACCTCAGTTGACCACAAAAAACTCGGTATCATGTACATCATCCTGGCATTTGTCATGCTGCTGCGCGGTTTTGCCGATGCGGTAATGATGCGTACCCAGCAGGTACTTGCCTCTGCGGGTGAAGCCGGTATTTTGCCACCGCACCACTACGACCAGATCTTCACCGCTCACGGCGTGATCATGATCTTCTTCGTAGCGATGCCGTTTGTTGTTGGTCTGATGAACATTGCTGTTCCATTACAGATCGGCGCACGCGACGTGGCCTTCCCGTTCCTGAACAACCTGAGCTTCTGGTTCACCATGGTTGGTGTAGTTCTGGTTAACCTGTCACTGGGTGTGGGCGAATTCGCACAGACCGGTTGGCTGGCTTACCCACCACTTTCGGGGGCGGAATACAGTCCGGGAGTCGGTGTTGACTACTGGATATGGAGTCTCCAGCTCTCCGGTATCGGTACGACCCTAACAGGTATCAACTTCTTCGTAACTATTATGAAGATGCGTGCACCTGGCATGACCATGTTTAAAATGCCGGTGTTCACCTGGGCTTCCCTGTGCACCAACGTGCTGATTATCGCCGCGTTCCCGGTTCTAACCGTGACTTTGGCTCTGTTGACCCTTGACCGTTATCTTGGTTTCCATTTCTTTACCAATGATATGGGCGGCAACATGATGATGTACGTCAACCTAATTTGGGTTTGGGGTCATCCGGAAGTTTACATCCTGGTTCTGCCGGTCTTCGGTGTGTTCTCGGAAGTTGTTGCTACCTTCTCGAAAAAACGCCTGTTTGGCTATACTTCACTGGTTTGGGCAACGGTAGTTATTACCATCCTGTCCTTTATCGTGTGGCTGCACCACTTCTTCACCATGGGTGCAGGCGCGAACGTTAACGCCTTCTTCGGTATTATGACGATGATCATCGCCATTCCGACCGGTGTTAAAATCTTCAACTGGCTGTTCACCATGTACCAGGGCCGCATTGAAATGCACTCCTGTATGCTGTGGACCGTTGGCTTCCTGGTCACCTTCTCTGTAGGTGGTATGACCGGGGTACTGCTGGCCGTGCCAGGTGCAGACTTCGTGCTGCACAACAGTCTGTTCCTGATTGCCCACTTCCATAACGTGATTATCGGTGGTGTGGTGTTCGGTTGCTTTGCTGGTGTGACTTACTGGTTCCCGAAAGCATTCGGCTTCAAACTGAATGAAACCTGGGGTATCCGCGCGTTCTGGTTCTGGATCATTGGCTTCTTCGTTGCCTTTATGCCGCTGTACGTGCTGGGCTTCATGGGCATGACCCGTCGTATTAGCCAGGATATCGATCCTCAGTTCCACTCAATGCTGGTGATTGCAGCATGTGGTGCGGGTCTGATTGCTTGTGGTGTTGTTTGCCAGATTACTCAGTTCTATGTTTCGGTCCGTGACCGCGAGCAGCTGCGTGATGTGACAGGTGACCCGTGGGGCGGGCGTACTCTGGAGTGGGCAACCTCTTCACCACCACCGTTCTATAACTTTGCTGTTGTTCCTGAAATTCACGAGCGCGATGCGTTCTGGGAAATGAAGGAAAAAGGCGAAGCGTATAAGCAGCCGGCTCACTATGAAGAAATTCATATGCCGAAAAACAGCGGTGCTGGCGTCGTCATTGGTTTCTTCTGTGCGGTCTTTGGTTTTGCAGCGATCTGGCACATCTGGTGGCTGGTAGGCCTGTCATTCCTGGGCATGATCGTGTCCTGGATCGTCAAGAGCTTTGACGAAGACGTGGATTACTACGTTCCTGTTGCTGAAGTTCAGAAAATCGAAAATCAGCACTTTGACGAAATTAGCAAAGCAGGTCTGAAAAATGTCGACTGAAACTGTGACTAAACACCACGACGCCCATGCGGAGCATGGGCATCATCACCACGATACAGGCGCCAACAAAGTCTTCGGCTTCTGGATCTACCTGATGAGTGACTGCATCATCTTCGCAACATTGTTTGCGACGTATGGTGTGATGGTTAATAACACTGCGGGCGGCCCGGCAGGCAAAGACATCTTTGAACTGCCCTTCGTCCTGGTGGAAACCGCCCTGCTTCTGTTGAGCTCCATTACCTATGGTATGGCTGTTATCAACATGAACAACAAGCAGAAGGGTGCAGTTATCGGCTGGCTGGCGATGACCTTCCTGTTTGGTCTGGGCTTCATTGGTATGGAAATCTATGAATTCCATCACCTGATTAAAGAAGGCTTCGGTCCGGATCGTAGTGGCTTCCTCTCCGCGTTCTTCACGCTGGTGGGCACCCACGGTCTGCACGTGACGTCAGGCCTGATCTGGATGCTGGTGTTGATGTATCAGATTGCTAAACGTGGTCTGACTGATAGCAACCGCACCCGTATTATGTGCCTGAGCCTGTTCTGGCACTTCCTGGATGTGGTGTGGATCTGCGTATTCACCATTGTTTACCTGATGGGGGTTATGTAATGAGCCATTCAGCAACTGAGCATGGCGCTTCTCATGGTAGCGTGAAGTCTTATATGATCGGCTTTATCCTGTCGATCATTCTGACAGGTATCCCATTCTGGATGGTCATGGACGGCGGCGCTTCTAAAGCGACCATCCTCGCCGTTGTTCTGGTGTGTGCGGTAGTCCAGGTGCTGGTGCATCTGGTCTATTTCCTCCATCTGGACAGCAAGTCTGAGGGCGGCTGGAACCTGATTGCTATCGTGTTTGCAGCACTTATCATCCTGATTGTTGTTGTTGGCTCGCTATGGATTATGTGGAACCTCAACTACAACATGATGAGCCACTAACAGAGCTACTGTGATGATTAAGCAATACCTGCAAGTAACAAAACCAGGAATTATTTTCGGAAATTTAATTTCTGTCATCGGGGGGTTTCTGCTGGCTTCTAAAGGCAGCATTGACTATTCCCTGTTTCTCTTCACCTTAGTCGGCGTCTCGCTGGTGGTTGCATCAGGTTGTGTTTATAACAACTTTATCGACCGTGATATCGACAAAAAAATGGAGAGAACCAAGAATCGAGTGCTGGTTAAAGGCCTCATCTCTCCGAAATTAAGCCTGGTTTATGCAACCGTTTTGGGTATTGCTGGCTTCGCAATGCTGTATTTCGGAGCAAATCCGCTGGCCATGTGGCTGGCGGTGATGGGTTTTGTGGTTTATGTCGGCGTTTACAGCCTGTACATGAAGCGCAACTCCGTATACGGCACTCTGATTGGCAGCCTTTCCGGAGCTGCGCCTCCAGTGATTGGCTACTGTGCCGTCACCAACCAGTTTGATGCTGGTGCATTGATCCTGCTGGCTATCTTTAGCCTGTGGCAGATGCCGCATTCTTATGCGATTGCTATCTTCCGCTTTAAAGATTACCAGGCAGCCAATATCCCAGTTCTGCCGGTGGTGAAAGGTATCTCTGTGGCGAAGAACCATATCACGCTGTATATCATTGCGTTTATGGTTGCCACCCTGATGCTGACGCTAGTGGGCTATGCCGGGTATAAATACCTGGTTGTGGCTTCTGCTGTCAGCGTCTGGTGGCTGGGCATGGCACTGTCAGGTTACAAAACTCAGAACGATCGTGTCTGGGCGCGTAAGCTGTTTGTGTTCTCGATTGTTGCCATCACAGCGTTAAGCGTGATGATGTCTGTCGACTTCATGACCCCGGCTTCCAAAGACATGCTGACGTACATCAGGTAACAGTAAGCACATCTCTACTAAGGGCGCGATTTCGCGCCCTTTCTTTTTGTTACCACTCGCTTAAAAGTAATGTTTTACCCGCCCTCCCCTCACACATAAACTATACCCAAAATAATTCGAGTCCCCTCATGGGGCCTACTTTTGGGACATCGAGGCGGCAAGAGAATGAGCCCCGATGAGCTTACATCGGTAAGTGATTCGGGTGAGTAAGCGCAGCCAACAAAGATGTACCTTGAAGTATGACGGGTATATGTGTGTTCGACAGACTGAGGTAGTAATGAACGATAATAAAATGACTCCGGTCGAGTTGCGCGCGACATGGGGTTTGGGGACGGTTTTTTCCCTGCGAATGCTGGGAATGTTTATGGTATTACCCGTTCTTACCACTTATGGCATGGCATTGCAGGGAGCAAGCGAAGCATTAATTGGATTCGCCATTGGCATCTACGGTTTAGCGCAGGCCGTATTTCAAATTCCTTTCGGGCTTCTGTCTGACCGCATCGGGCGCAAACCGCTGATTGTTGGTGGATTATTGATTTTTGTTTTGGGTAGCGTGATTGCTGCCATGACCACGTCAATCTGGGGCGTCATCCTCGGGCGTGCCTTACAGGGTTCCGGCGCAATTGCCGCTGCAGTGATGGCTCTGCTGTCGGACCTGACGCGTGAGCAGAACCGTACCAAAGCGATGGCGTTTATCGGTATCAGCTTCGGCGTCACCTTTGCCATTGCGATGGTGCTCGGCCCGGTGATCACTCACACTTTTGGTCTGCACGCGTTGTTCTGGATGATCGCCTTGCTGGCGAGTGCCGGAATTATTATCACCCTTCTGGTGGTGCCGTCGACGTCGAATCACATGCTGAATCGTGAGTCCGGCATCGTGAAGGGCAGCATCCGCGATGTGCTGACCAACAGCCGTCTGGTGAAACTAAACATCGGTATTCTTTGCCTGCATATTCTGCTGATGTCGAGTTTCGTCGCACTGCCGGGGCAATTTGAGCAGGCAGGGCTTCCCCCCGCCGAACACTGGAAAGTCTATCTGTTCACCATGCTGATCGCCTTTGCCAGCGTGCTGCCATTTATTATCTATGCTGAAGTTAAACGCCGCATGAAGCGCGTCTTTGTCGGCTGCGTCGTGTTGATGCTGATAGCAGAAGTGGTGCTGTGGGGTGCCGGTAATCACTTCTGGACGCTGGTGATTGGCGTACAGCTGTTCTTTATCGGCTTTAACCTGATGGAGGCGATTCTGCCTTCTCTGGTCAGCAAAGAATCGCCACCTGGCTACCGAGGGACTGCGATGGGGCTTTACTCCACCAGCCAGTTTATCGGCGTGGCGATTGGTGGCAGCATGGGCGGCTGGGTTTATGGTCACATAGATGCGCAGAGTGTCTTCCTGATTGGTGCGTTGATAGCCGCCGCCTGGTTGCTGGTCAGCCTGAGCATGCAGGAACCGCCCTACGTCAGCAGCCTGCGCATTACGCTGGAAGCCAGTCATGAGGACAAAGAGAGTCTGGAGCAGCGTCTGAAAGCCCAGCCGGGCGTGGCAGCGGTGTTTATCGTGCCGGAAGAGCAAAGCGCCTACGTCAAAATTGACAGCAAAATAACGAACCGCGCCGAGATTGAGAAGTTGATCGCAGCGGCCGCATAATCCGCAGACGGGCGGACCGAAACAGAAGGCCCGCCCCCTGATAGCTACGATAACCGGGTAAAAAAAGAACCTCCTGGGTCGACCATTTTTTTCGGTCGACCTTTCTGGATAATCGTTTTTCCCCGATCGATCAGATCGTTAATCGCGGAAGTTTTTGAACTGGAACGGCTGCCCCAAATCCGCTTTACGCACTAACGCCATCGCAGCCTGTAAATCATCACGAGATTTACCGGTCACACGCAGTTCATCACCCTGGATCTGCGTCTGTACTTTGATTTTGCTGTCTTTAATCTGCTTAACCAGTTTCTTCGCGATGTCGCTTTCGATGCCTTTTTTCATTTTGGCTTCGACGCTCCAGCTCTTACCGCTGTGTACAATCTGCTCCGGGACGTCCAGGGCAGCCCCTTCGATCCCGCGTTTCAGCAGTTTTTCACGCAGAATATCCACCAGCTGCTTCACCTGGAAGTCAGACTCGCTTAATACTTTGATGGATTCATTTTTCTCAATCAGCTCAAAGCTGGCCTCGACACCGCGAAAGTCGAAACGGGTACCAATTTCACGGTTAGCAGTATCTACTGCGTTACGCACTTCCTGCATATCAATTTCAGAAACGATATCGAAAGATGGCATGATCTATTCTCCTGATACTAAAGTGACAGGCATAATACCTTCTTGCAGCAGGTAAATAAAACCGCTGGCGCTGAAAGCTATAATAATGAGCAGGACGGTTAACTCAACCCGCACGCGGGGAGGAACAATGAAAATTACCGTACTTGGATGCGGAGCTTTGGGGCAGATCTGGCTGGCTGCACTTGAACAACAGGGGCACGACGTTCAGGGATGGTTGCGTGTTCCGCAGCCTTACTGCTCGGTGAACGTGATCGGCCTGAACGGCGAGACAGTGAATAAGACGTTCATTGCTAACGATCCCACCTTTCTGGCGGACAGTGAGCTGCTGATCGTCACGCTAAAAGCCTGGCAGGTATCAGAATCGGTGAAAAATATGCAGTCTGTCCTGCCTGCTCACTGCCCGGTGCTGCTGTTGCATAACGGCATGGGTACGCTGGACGAGTTAAAAGGCCTGCCTCAGCCGCTTTTACGGGGTGTTACCACCCACGCAGCCAGACGCGATGGCACCGTCATCGTGCATGTTGCTTCCGGCATTACCCATATTGGTCCCGTCACGGCTGCGGGCGCCGACATGAGCGAACTGGCAGAAGTGCTGCACCGCGCATTGCCTGACGTTGCCTGGCACAATAATGTGGCCTCCGCCGCCTGGCAGAAACTGGCCGTTAACTGTGTGATTAACCCACTGACGGTCTTCTACGACTGCACGAATGGAGAACTGGCCGAACATCGCCCGGAGATCGAAGCCTTAAGCAATGAGGTCGCCGCCGTCATGGAACGCGAAGGCCAGCACACCTCGCGTGAATGGTTGATCGACTATGTACTGGAAGTGATTCGCAGTACGGCGGGTAACACCTCGTCAATGTTGCAGGACATTCGCGCACAGCGCCGCACCGAAATTGATTACATCAACGGCTATGTTATCCGTCGCGCCCGCGCACAGGGGATCACCACCCCGGAAAACAGCCGTCTTTACGAATTTATTAAGCGAAAGGAACAAGATTATGACCGCGAAACCATCGGTTCTGGTTTGCCTGGCACCTGGGAGTGAAGAAACCGAGGCCGTCACCACCATTGATTTACTGGTGCGTGCCGGGATCAAGGTGGTCACCGCCAGCGTTGCGGATGATGGCAACTGCGAAATAGTCTGTTCACGCGGAGTCCGCCTGCTGGCCGATGCGCCGCTGGTGGAAGTGGCTGACGATGAGTATGCCGCGATTGTCCTGCCCGGTGGCCTGAAAGGCGCTGAATGCTTCCGCAACAGTCCACTGCTGGTGGAAACGGTACGTCATTTTAATCAGGCGGGGCGCATTGTAGCGGCTATCTGCGCCGCAGCGGGTACCGTATTGATACCGCACAATCTGTTCCCGGTCGGAAATATGACTGGCTATCCGGGATTGAAAGAGACGATCCCGGAAGAGAAATGGATGGATCGTCGCGTGGTATGGGACAGACGCGTCAATCTGTTGACCAGCCAGGGACCCGGCACCGCCATTGATTTTGCACTGAAGCTGATTGATTTAGTGGCAGGAAAAGAGAAAGCGCGGGAAGTGGCAGAGCAGATGGTACTGGCCGCCGGGATTTACGATTACCGCGATTGATATTTTGTAAGTGTGCGGCCGGACGCACCAGACGTCGGCGGCGCAGCCAGTTCGTGTCCGGCCAGCACACAGCCACCGCAGCGTACATGAGTACGTGAGGATGGCGAGCACTGCCCGGGCACGAAATGGCAAGTAAGCCAGGATGGAACGGACTTAAGGACGATACACTTTGACGTTTTTGAAGCCCTGCTCGTGCAGGTAAAGCGCTTGTAAACGGCTCATCACGCCACGTTCGCAGTACAGCAACCAGGTTTTACTCTGATCAAGATCGCCAAACTGCGTCCCCAGCTTATAGAACGGCAGCGGTTTCACTTCAATGCCATCCAGCGCCAGCGGTCGCGCATCCTGCTCGTCGTTAGAGCGGATATCCAGGATGACATCGTTTTCAGCGAAGGAGGCCACGGTTTCCACTTCAACCACGTCTTCTTCTGTCTTCTCGGCGATCTGGCGAATATCGACGTTGGTCGCTTCATCAACCATGCGATCCAGAATGCTGAAGTCAAAATTCTGCTCTTCCGCTTCGATCTTCGCTTTAACGGCTTTCACTGTCGGACTTTTAGAGATCACGCCGCAATATTCCGGCATAGTGCGGGCGAAATCTTCCGTTCCGATCTCACGAGCGATCTTGATGATGTGCTCTTTGTCATGTGAGATCAGTGGACGCAGGATCAACGTATCGCTGGCGTTATCGATCAGGCGCAGGTTGGTCAGCGTCTGACTGGATACCTGACCTAAAGCCTCACCGGTCACCAGTGCCTGAACGCCATAGCGCTCTGCCACTTTCGATGCCGCACGAACCATCATGCGCTTCAGCACCACGCCCATCTGGCCATCATCGACTTTTTCGAGGATTTCCCCCACTACCGGCTCGAAGTTAATCGCGACAAAACGCACGCGGTGCGAGCTGCCGTAACGCTTCCACAGGTAGTGCGCCACCTGGCGAACGCCGATTTCATGCGCAGCGCCACCGAGGTTAAAGAAGCAGTAATGCACGCGGCAACCACGACGCATCAGCATATAACTGGAAACACCGGAGTCAAAACCACCGGAAATCAGCGACAGCACATCTTCCTGCGTACCAATAGGATAACCGCCGATGCCTTCATAACGCGCCGTCACCAGAATCAGGCGATCGTCTTCAATCTCCAGATTCACCGTGACTTCCGGGCGGTTAAGCTGCACCTGCGCGGTCGCAACATGCTGATTCAGGCCACCGCCGACATAGCGTTCTACATCCTGCGAGCTGAATTCATGCTTTCCACGGCGCTTTACACGCACGCAGAATGTCTTGCCTTCAATGCGCTCACGGTTCATATCCAGAACCTGCTCAAAAATATGATGCACATCGGTGTACGAGCGATCTTCCACCGCCAGAACATGATGAATACCGGGGATGCGCGTCAGTTCAGCGACGATAGCCGCTCGCTGGTTTTCATCTTTGGCACGGACTTCAATGTTGTCCCAGTGGCGAACCACCGCGAGGGTTTCATCGTAATGCTTGAGAACGTTGCGGATATTACCGGTGAGGATTTTGATAAAGCGCAGGCGTACAGACTGACTTTTGATCGTAATTTCAGGGAATAACTTAATGATAAACTTCATAGCGGCATGTATTCGTCAGGTAATTAAGTGCTGAAAAGGAGGGCACTTAACTGATAAAATCAGAGTCTTGCAAATTGGCTTACGCCCTTTGCATCCAGGCGCAGTAGTATATCATCTTTGTACAGTGGCTGCTTCTTCATCTGCGGCCCTGATTACCCTTCCCGGCAACACGAAAAATGCAGGGATATTTTGCTAATCATTTAGAGTCGGCTACCATGAGCGCTCACTGATGAAAATCATAAGTCAGGACCAAAAATGCCGAAAAAAGCCGAACAGCCCGTCAGTTTCGAAACCTCACTGCAACAGCTTGAGCAGATTGTCACTCGCCTCGAAAGCGGTAACCTGCCGCTGGAAGACGCGCTGAATGAATTTGAGCGGGGCGTGCAGCTGGCACGCACCGGGCAGCAGACGTTGCAACAGGCTGAACAGCGCGTACAGATTTTACTGAGCGATGATAAGAACGCCGACCTGACGCCTTTCACGCCGGAAAATGACTGATGGATTTCAACGTGTTACTCACCGCGCACTATCAGCGGGTGAATGCCGCACTGCAACGCTTTATTGCACAACTGCCCTTTCAGAGTAGTCCTCTGGTGAATGCCATGGAATATGGTGCATTATTAGGGGGTAAACGGCTGCGTCCATTCCTGGTGTATGCCACGGGTGAAATGCTGCATGCTGACGATGCCGCGCTCGATGCGCCAGCCGCCGCCGTTGAATGTATTCACGCGTATTCTTTGATCCACGACGACCTGCCAGCGATGGACGATGACAGCCTGCGTCGTGGCCAGCCGACCTGCCATATTAAGTTTGGCGAAGATTCTGCCATTCTTGCAGGGGATGCGTTACAGACGCTGGCCTTTTCTATTCTTGCCGATACACCGATGCCCGGTGTATCGGCTGAAGCACGTATTGCCATGCTGTCAGAGCTGGCTCAGGCCAGCGGTGTTGCTGGCATGTGTGGAGGCCAGGCACTGGATCTCGCCGCCGAAGGCAAACAGGTCAATTTACAGGAGTTAGAGCAGATTCATCGCCATAAGACAGGCGCACTGATCCGCTCTGCCGTGCGTCTTGGCGCACTGGCTGCCGGTGAAGCCGGGCGTGCAGCGCTACCCGCGCTCGATCGTTATGCGAATGCGATCGGCCTCGCTTTCCAGGTCCAGGACGATATTCTCGACGTTATCGGTGATACCGCCGTACTCGGCAAACGGCAGGGAGCCGATCAGCAATTAGGTAAGAGCACCTACCCGGCACTGATGGGACTTGATAGTGCCAGGGCAAAAGCATGGGTTCTCTATCAGGAGTCCCTCAGCGCATTAGAAACGCTTGCCGCACAGTCTTACAACACGGCCCCACTTCGGGCGTTGGCAGGCTTTATAATTGAACGCGATAAATAACTTCCAAATGAGTCTCTGATGAGTTTTGAACCTGCAAAATACCCGACGCTTGCCCTGGCAAGCACGGTGCAAGAATTACGTTTGCTACCGAAAGAGAGCCTGCCAAAACTCTGTGACGAGCTGCGCCAGTATCTGCTCGACAGCGTTAGCCGCTCCAGCGGTCATTTTGCGTCTGGTCTTGGCGTGGTGGAACTCACCGTGGCACTGCACTATGTCTATAACACGCCGTTCGATCATCTGGTGTGGGACGTGGGTCATCAGGCTTACCCGCATAAGATCCTGACCGGGCGCCGTGACCGTATCGGCACCATTCGCCAGAAAAATGGCCTGCACCCGTTCCCGTGGCGCGATGAAAGTGAGTTTGACGTGCTCAATGTCGGCCACTCATCCACCTCGATCAGTGCCGGGCTGGGCATGGCTGTGGCAGCAGGAAAAGAAGGCAAAGATCGCCGTACTGCCTGTGTGATTGGCGACGGTGCCATCACCGCCGGTATGGCTTTTGAGGCCATGAATCACGCGGGTGATATCAAAGCTGACCTGCTGGTAGTGCTGAACGACAACGAAATGTCGATTTCAGAAAACGTCGGCGCATTAAACAACCGTCTGGCGCAAATCCTCTCCGGGAAAACCTATTCACGCCTGCGTGAAGGGGGAAAAAAAGTGCTGGGCGGTCTGCCGCCCATCAAAGAGCTGGTCAAGCGCACGGAAGAACACCTGAAAGGCATGGTGGTGCCAGGCACCCTATTTGAGGAACTGGGCTTCAACTATATTGGCCCGGTCGATGGTCACGACGTGCTGGCGCTGGTGCATACATTGCGTAATATGCGTGCCCTGAAAGGCCCGCAGTTCCTGCATGTGATGACCAAAAAGGGCAAAGGCTACGCCCCGGCAGAGAAAGATCCGATCAGCTGGCACGCCGTTCCTAAATTCGATCCGGCCAGTGGTTTGCTGCCAAAAAGTGCCGAAGGGCTACCGAGTTATTCGAAAATTTTCGGCCAGTGGCTGTGTGAAACCGCCGCTGAAGACAGCAAGCTGATGGCGGTAACGCCCGCCATGCGTGAAGGTTCTGGCATGGTCAGCTTCTCACGCGATTACCCAGAGCAGTATTTTGATGTAGCGATTGCCGAGCAGCACGCAGTGACCTTTGCTGCCGGGCTGGCGATTGGCGGCTACAAGCCGGTGGTGGCGATCTATTCCACCTTCCTGCAACGTGCCTACGATCAGCTGATTCATGATGTCGCCATCCAGAAACTGCCCGTGCTGTTTGCTATCGACCGTGGCGGCATTGTCGGTGCAGATGGTCAGACCCACCAGGGGGCATTCGATATCGCCTTCCTGCGCTGCATTCCGAATATGCTCATCATGACGCCAAGCGACGAAAACGAATGTCGCCAGATGCTTTACACCGGCTATCACCACAGCAGTGGCCCAAGCGCAGTACGCTATCCACGAGGTAACGGCACGGGCGCCACTATTGAACCGTTGGCAGCCCTGCCTCTGGGCAAAGGGCGTAAGCTGCGTCAGGGCAGCTCACTGGCTATCCTCAACTTCGGTACGTTACTGCCGGAAGCGGCAGCGGCGGCGGAAGCCCTGGATGCCACGCTGGTAGATATGCGTTTTGTTAAACCGCTGGATGACGCGTTAATCCTCGAACTGGCGGCAAGCCATGATGCGTTGATTACCCTTGAAGAAGGCGCAATCAAAGGCGGTGCCGGTAGCGGCGTGAACGAACTGTTGATGGCAAAACGCAAGCTGGTGCCGGTGCTGAATATTGGCCTGCCGGATGAGTTTATTCCGCAGGGAACTCAGGAAGAGGTTCGCACAGATTACCAGCTGGATGCTGCCGGAATACGCCAGCAAATCGACAGCTGGCTGGCGCAGTAACTCGCCCGCTCCATGTGATACAACGTGCTCCTTTTATAAGGAGCTTTTTTTTGCCTGCTATCCTTACACAAGGATTAATAGCAGGAGCAAACATGAAAACCCTTCAGTTAGCCAATACCGGTTTGACCGTTTCCCGCCTTTGCTTAGGCTGCATGACCTATGGTGAACCCGATCGCGGCAAGCACGCCTGGACACTGCCTGAAGAGAGCAGCCGTCCGCTGATTAAGCAGGCACTGGAAGCGGGAATCAACTTTTTCGACACCGCCAACAGTTACTCTGACGGCAGCAGTGAAGAGATTGTCGGCCGTGCGCTGCGGGATTTTGCCCGCCGTGACGAGGTGGTGGTTGCTACCAAGGTCTACTTCCCCATGAGCAACCTGTCAGGTGGCTTGTCGCGCGCCAATATACTGCAATCCATTGATGACAGTCTGCAACGCCTGGGCATGGAGTACGTCGACCTACTGCAAATCCATCGCTGGGATTATGACACGCCGCTGGAGGAGACGCTGGAAGCACTGCATGACGTGGTAAAAGCCGGTAAGGCGCGTTATATCGGGGCCTCCTCCATGCATGCCAGCCAGTTTGCCACGGCGCTAAGCACCGCCGATCGCCACGGCTGGACTCGCTTTGTCAGCATGCAGGATCAGTACAATCTGATCCAGCGCGAGGAAGAGCGGGAAATGCATCCTTTGTGCCTGAAAGAGAATATTGCGGTCCTGCCGTGGAGCCCACTGGCGCGTGGCCGCCTGACGCGCCCGTGGGGGGAGACAACTGCCCGATCTGTTTCCGATGAATACGGTCAGACGCTGTACAGTCAGAGCGAAGAGAATGATGGAGAGATCGCGCAACGTGTGGAGAACATGGCGAAAGATAAAGGCGTGAGTCGTGCACAAGTCGCGCTGGCCTGGTTGCTGAGCAAACCTGCGGTTACCGCACCGATTATTGGCGCATCGCGCAGTGAACAGCTGGAGGATCTGGTGAAAGCGGTAGAGGTGGAATTAACTCAGGAAGAGATTTTCGAGCTGGAGAGTGTTTATAAGCCGCATCCGGTGGTGGGCTTCGAATAATCATCCGGATAAAGCGGGCCGATCAAAACAGGATCGGCCCCTGGAGATTTAGAGCCAGTAGTGTCCGCCCGCAAACAAAATCCCGGCTGAGATAACCCCGGCGATAATATCATCAACCATAATGCCCATGCCGCCGTGAACGTTGCGGTCAAACCAGCGAATAGGCCAGGGTTTCCAGATATCCAGAACACGAAACACCAGGAAGCCTGCCAGCACCCACTGCCAGCTGTTCACCGGGACTGCCATCAGAGTGATCCACATCCCGATAAACTCATCCCAGACGATACTGCCGTGATCGTGAACACCCATATCCTTCGCCGTGCGATGGCAAAGATAGACACCAATGCTAATACCCAGCAACAGCACCAGAGAGTAGAGATCCTGCGGCAGTAAATCGAGCAGATACCAGAAGGGAATTGCCGCCAGAGAACCCGCGGTGCCAGGCATCCACGGGCTCAGCCCGCTACCAAAACCGGTCGCCAGCAGGTGCCACGGATTACTCATCTTCAGGCGACTTTTCGCCACATCTTTAGCGCGAGCCAAAATGGTCAAATCCTTTCAGGTTCATCTCTACCGGCTTATCATCCTGCAACAGCGTCAATCCTTCCGATTGCGGGGCGATCTGCCCGATGCAGGTAAACGGCACGCCAAGATAGCCCAGCGCCACGTCCAGCGCGCCACGATTAATCTCAGGAACGGTAAAGCACAGCTCATAATCTTCCCCGCCGCTCAGCGCCCAGCGCAGCGCCTGCTGAGGTTCAAAATGCTGTTTAAGCACGGTCGACAGCGGCAGTGCATCAAGATTCAGTCGCGCACCGCAGTCGCTGGCTTTAAGAATATGGCCCAGATCGGAGATCAGACCATCGGAGAGGTCGATGGCCGCACTGGCCAGATCGCGCAGCGCCTGTCCCTGAAGGATGCGCGGCATCGGCCGCAGATGGCGTTTGATCAGCACTTCATGCGCGGCCGGATCGTTAATCTTCACATGATGCTGCAACAGCTCAAGACCTGCAGCACTGTCGCCCAGCGTACCGGTTACATAGATCCAGTCACCGACGCGCGCACCACTGCGTTTCAACGCCCGGCCCTGGGGCACCAGGCCGTGAATGCCCAGCGTCATACTGAGTGGGCCGCGCGTGGTATCGCCGCCAATCAATTGCATGTCGTAATAATCGAGCAGTTCAAACAGGCTGTCGCTGAAGTCCTTCAGCCAGTCTTCATTAATTTCTGGTAACGTCAGAGCCAGCGTTAACCATGCAGGATCGGCGCCCATGGCAGCCAGGTCGCTAAGGTTCACTGCAAGCGCTTTGTATCCGAGGTCCGCGGGATGAATATCACGCAGAAAATGCACACCTTCTACCAGTGTGTCAGTGCTAATAGCCAGCGTCTGTTTTTCCGGTACGCTGAGTAATGCGCAGTCGTCACCGATGCCTTTTTCAACATCACGACGGGAACTGGTCACACGGTCAAAATAACGCGCGATCAGTTCAAATTCGCCACAGGCCATAATGCATTCCGGGAGTAAAAAAAGAGGCCGTGATGAGCGGCCTCAGAGAATCATTTGCGGTTTGGACGGATGAACGGGCCAGCTTTATCCAGTACGCCGTTGACAAACTTATGGCTGTCTTCAGCGCCGAACACTTTAGCCAGTTCGATCCCTTCATTAATCGCAACTTTGTAGGGAACGTCTGAACGCTTGCTGAGTTCAAACAGAGAGATACGCAGGATAGCCTTCTCAACCTGCCCCAGCTCTTCCAGCTGACGTGACAGGTAAGGTTGCATCAGGCCGTCGAGGTATGCACTGTTAGTTGCAACGCCGCCGACCAGCTCACGGAAGTAAGTAATATCGACGTCTTTAACGTCCTGTTCCGCCAGAAACTGGTATTCGACATCAGCGATGTCGTTTTTGGAAATTTGCCAGGAGTAAAGTGCCTGAACAGCACATTCACGGGCGCGGCGACGAGCAGCAGGTTTCACGAAATTCCCCTTAAAATCAGGCTTTGATGGCTTTCAATACGTTAATCATTTCCAGAGCGGTCAGGGCTGCTTCAGCACCTTTATTACCCGCTTTGGTACCGGCGCGTTCAATGGCCTGCTCGATGTTTTCGGTGGTCAGTACGCCAAAAGCAACCGGGATATCGCTGTTCATGGCAACACTGGCCAGGCCAGAGCTGGCCTCACCTGCCACATATTCGAAATGGGCTGTACCGCCACGAATTACGGTGCCAAGTGCAACGATAGCGTCATGCTTACCAGCGTTCGCCAGCGCACGTGCGGTCATTGGCAACTCATAAGCACCCGGAACCCAGATAACGGTGATGTTTTCATCTTTGACCTGACCAATACGCTTCAGGGCATCAATCGCACCACTCAGCAGGCTGTCGTTGATAAAGTTGTTGAAACGCGCAATAACCAGAGCAACGCGCGCATCAGGGGTAGCAACAGCAGCTTCAATAACGTTCATAATCTTCCTTTCAGGGTTCTGTTTTGCCCCGCAGGGGGGCGGATTCTATCACACTCTTTACCGGTCTGCTTGTTTTTGCGCAAACCGCTATAACGGGTTCAGCGTCAGGCGCAAGTCTGGCCCAATCTGACGAACATCACTAAAGGCAAAAGCAGGTGCATCGGTAAGATGCTCAAGGCCCGGCAACTGGCACAGGCCACGCCCGCTATCGCCAAGAAGTTTGGGGGCGAGATACACAATCAACTCATCCACCACGCCGGCCTGCAATAATGCGCCGGCAAACTGCGCCCCAGCTTCCACCCAGACGCTGTTAATTTGTTTTCTTCCCAGCAGCATCATCATCGCCACTAAATCCAGCCTGCCGTTGTGACGGGGCACGCTGAATTGAGTGACATTGTGAGGCCAAGGCTGCTCATCACAGGCCGTTCGCGCCAGCCAGGTTTCCCCGGATTGTGCAATAATTTGATGCTGCGGCATGACGCGATTCTGGCTGTCGACAATAATTCTGACCGGCTGACGCAACAGGTCTGCGGGATAATCTGCCTGCGTTGCGCTATCCAGTTCGTGATAGCGCACCGTCAGCGACGGGTTATCCGCCAGTACCGTCGCGCTGGTGCTGAGAATGGCAGAACTTTGCGCACGCAGACGTTGCACATCGCGCCGCGCCTGCGGTGAAGTAATCCACTGGCTTTCGCCACTGGCCATTGCAGTGCGGCCATCCAGCGACGCGCCCAGCTTCAGCTGCACCCAGGGGAACCCGGTACGCATACGCTTCAGGAAACCGCGATTGATCGCTTCCGCTTCCTGCATCATCAGGCCGTGGCTGACGTCAATGCCTGCCTGCTGTAAGCGGTACAGGCCGCGCCCCGCGACTTCCGGGTTCGGATCCTGCATTGCCGCCACGACACGGGTCACCCCCGCGCCGATCAACGCATCGCAGCAAGGCGGCGTACGCCCGTGATGGCTGCATGGCTCCAGCGTGACATAGGCGGTCGCGCCCAGTGCTTTGTCGCCTGCCATACGTAGCGCATGCACTTCCGCGTGGGGTTCACCGGCACGCAGATGATAGCCCTCCCCCACAATCTCGCCGTCGCGCACAATCACGCAGCCAACGTTCGGATTCGGTGTGGTAGTAAAACGGCCACGACGCGCCAGTTCTAGCGCACGCGACATAAAGACTTCATCACGCATTACGTCAGTCCTGTAAACGGGCGATCTCTTCGCCAAACTCGCGGATATCTTCAAAGCTGCGGTATACCGAAGCGAAGCGGATATAGGCTACTTTATCCAGTTTTTTCAGCTCGTCCATCACCAGGCTGCCGATCATCTTACTGCCCACTTCACGCTCGCCCGTGGCACGTAACTGACTTTTGATATGACTGAGGGCCGTTTCCACCGAGTCTGAATTCACCGGGCGTTTCTCCAGTGCTTTCATCAGACCGCTGCGCAGCTTGTCTTCATTGAAGGGTTCACGCACGTCATTGCTTTTCACTACGCGCGGCATCACCAGTTCTGCCACCTCGAACGTAGTAAAACGTTCATGGCACATCAGACACTGACGACGACGGCGTACCGAGGTGCCCTCACCGACCAGGCGGGAGTCGATCACTTTCGTATCCACGGCAGAACAGAATGGGCAATACATGACGCGTCCTGATTATCCTTTATAGTGTCGGACAGTGTACCGCGAACCCGGCGATGTGCCAAAGGTGCGTCGGAAAAACTGTCCTGATTTTATGGGGCTTATGCAACAAAATGCCGTATTTCTTTGCAGGCGATCAAGACCCGTTTGCTCTAAGATAAAGTCATTCGCTTCAATCAAAAGGAAATGAACAATGACAAGCGCTTATCTAAAATTGTCACTGGGATCCCTGTTGTTGCTGGCAGGCTGTGCCAGTACGCCGCCCCAACCGAAAATAAATCAGTTGCATAACGAAGTCGGGAAACTGACCCAGGAAATGCGCCAACTCACCAATCAGGCCACGGCACTGGAAAAACAGGGCAATCTGAACAGCGGCTCGGTACAGGGTGCGTGGCTGTTGCCTGCAGCGAATACCGGAGTGATCCTGAAAAGCCAGGCGGGTGAATTAAAGCTGTCGTTGAGCCATGTCCAGCCGGAAGCCAACGGCACGCGTGCCATTCTGCATATTCGCGCAACGGGTGATGCACTGATCCCCGCGTTCACGGCTCAGGTCGAATGGGGGGAGCTGGACAGTGCGACCAGCAAGCCACTGACGGTAAACAGCCAGGTGCAACAAATCGAAGTCACCCGCACGCTGCTGGCGAAAAGTGAAGCCACCGTGTCATTGCGTTTAAGCAACCTGCCGCCGGAACAATTGGGGTATGTGCGGGTACATGATGTGGTGCTCAGCACGGAGCCGCCTGCGCCCAACACACCATAAAAAAAAGGCCACGCATTGCGTGGCCCTTCCCATCGGTAAGGTCGAACATGTTCAACCCGGGCGCAGCATGCTACGCCCCTGCAAAACAGATCAAGGCAGAATTGAAGGCTGATCTGCGCCCTCTTTTTCCACTTTCTGCTGCAGCATATGCTCGCGTTTCATGCCCAGCTTCAGCGCCAGCGCAGAAGAGACATAAATCGACGAGATGGTACCGATAGTGATACCGATCAGCATGGTCAACGAGAAGCCTTTCAGCAACGCGCCACCGAACACAAACAGAATCGCGACCATCGCCAGGGTGGTTACCGAGGTGATAATGGTACGACTCAGCGTCTGCGTCAGTGAGACGTTGGTGATATCGTAAGACGAACCGCGACGGATCTTGCGGAAGTTCTCACGAATACGGTCCGAGACCACGATTTTATCGTTAAGCGAGTAACCGATAACCGACATCAGAGAGGCGATGATCGTCAGATCAATTTCAACCTGGAACAGCGCCAAAATGCCTGCGGTAATGATGACGTCATGGGCCAGTGCCAGCACAGTACCCAGTGCCAGGCGCCATTCGAAACGGAAACCGATATAGATCAGGATGGCAATCAGCGCAGATAACAGCGCCATTCCGCCAGCCTGAGCCAGATCGCTACCCACGCTTGGGCCGACAAACTCAATACGTTTTACCGTTGCCTGCTGCTGGGTTGCCTCGTTGATCGTCGCCAGCACTTTCGCGCCCAGCTCCTGACCAGCATTCCCTTCACGCGGTGACATACGGACGATGACATCACGACTGCTGCCAAAGTTCTGTACCTGCGGCTCATCAAAACCTGATTTTTCCAGGCTGATGCGCAGCATATCCAGTTCTACGGGCTGCTCGAGGTTAATTTCAATCACCGTACCACCGGTGAAATCCAGACCCCAGTTAAAGCCACGCACGCCCATAATGGCAATGGCAGCAATCAGCAGCAGTGCCGAGATGACAAACGCCAACGCGTCCCAGCGCATAAAGTCATGGACTTTACGGCCGTGGTTCAATTGTTCAACACTATGTTCCTGTGACACAACGCACTCCTCAGATAGACAGCTTGTTGATGCGTTTGCCGCCGTACAACAGATTGGCAATGGCGCGAGTACCGATAATTGCGGTAAACATCGAGGTCGCAATACCGATTCCCGTGGTGATCGCAAAGCCTTTGATTGAGCCAGTACCGACTGCGTACAGGATCAACACTTTAATCAGCGTCGTGACGTTAGCATCAACGATACTGGAGAACGCGCCTTTATAGCCTTCATGGATCGCCTGCTGAACGGAACGTCCGTTGCGCAGCTCTTCCTTGATACGTTCGTTAATCAGTACGTTTGCATCCACCGCAACCGCCAGCGTCAGCACAATACCGGCAATCCCCGGCATGGTCAGCGTGGCACCAGGCAGAAGCGACATGATACCGACAATCAGTACCAGGTTAGCCAGCAGCGCACTGGTCGCAATCAGACCAAATTTCTTGTACCACACCACCATAAAGATGATGGAGGCGATCAGGCCCCACAGGCAGGCTTCCAGACCCTGAGTGATGTTCTGCTGACCCATTGTCGGGCCAATAGTACGCTCTTCAACAATCTGGATTGGCGCAATCAACGCACCGGCACGCAGCAGCAGTGACAGCTGGCGGGCTTCGTTCGGGTTATTGATGCCGGTGATACGGAAGCTATTACCCAGACGAGACTGGATATTCGCAACGTTAATCACTTCTTCCTGCTTCTCAAGGATTGAGCGACCGTTGGCGTCTTTCTTCCCGCTGTCTTTGTACTCGACAAACAGGGTTGCCATCGCTTTACCGACGCTGTCCTTGGTGAAGTTGGACATAATGTTACCGCCAGCGCTGTCCAGGGAGATATTAACCTGAGGCTGGTTGTATTCATCGGTGCTTGAAGTGGAGTCGGTGATGTGGTCGCCGGTGAGGATCACTCGCTTGTACAGCACAACAGGCTGACCATCGCGGGTGTTTTTCACTTCAGAGTCGCCCGGTACGCGGCCGTTTGCAGCAGCGGTGGCATCCACAGTGGTATTGACCAAACGGAATTCCAGCGTTGCGGTTGCGCCGAGGATCTCTTTCGCGCGTGCAGTATCCTGAATACCTGGCAATTCCACGACGATACGGTCAGAACCCTGACGCTGTACCAGTGGCTCTGCCACGCCCAGCTGATTCACACGGTTACGCAGAATATTGATGTTCTGCTGTACCGCATATTCACGGGCTTCACGCAGTCGCTCATCACTCATTACTGCCGACAGAGCATTACTGCCACTGCTGTTGATGACCATATCGCGGTGACGGCCAGCCAGATAGCTGACGGCTTGATCACGTGCGGCGGCATCACGGAAACGAATTTCCAGACCGTAATTATTGATTTTGCGGACGTTAACGTAAGGAATGCTCTTATCACGCAGGTCGCTACGCAGGTTGTCGATGTTCTGCTCCTGGAGTTTACCCAGAGCAGTATCCATATCGACTTCCATCAGGAAGTGAACGCCGCCGCGCAGATCGAGGCCGAGTTTCATCGGTTCCGCATTGAGCATGGCGAGCCAGGACGGTGTTGCTGGAGCGAGGTTAAGCGCCACGACGTAATTATCGCCTAGCGCTTTAATAATCGCTTCACGCGCGCGCATCTGCACGTCGGTATTCGCGAAGCGCGCCATAATAGCGCCATTTTCCAGCGCAAGTGATTTGCTCTGGATATTATCTTGTTTTAATGCGCTCTGGATCTGAACCAGCGTTTGCTCACTGGCGGCGCTTCCGCGCGCACCAGTGATCTGAACGGCCGGATCCTCACCATACAGGTTAGGTAGTGCATACAGCAGACCGACGAGTAACACGACGATCAACATGATGTACTTCCACAAAGGATAACGGTTTAACACGGCAGTTCCCTTAGGGAAAACGAAAATTAAAGCGCCTTCATTGTACCTTTCGGCAGAACGGCGGCGACGAAGTCACGTTTGACCACAACTTCAGTGGTTTCGTTCAGTGCGATAGCAACATAGCCGGTTTCAGCGACCTTGGTCACACGGCCCACCAGGCCACCGGTGGTCAGCACTTCATCACCCTTAGAAATTGAATCCATCAGTTTCTTGTGCTCTTTCGCACGTTTCTGCTGAGGGCGCAGGATCATAAAGTAGAAAATCAGACCAAACACAACCAACATAATCACCAGAGAGTAAGGACTTCCCTGAGATGGTGCTGCGGCTGCTACGGCATCAGAAGTGAAAAAGCTCATTAAATTTCCCTCATTGTTTAATTATCAGACGTTAAAGGCGGAACCGCCAATCCTGTCCGTTGGTAGAATTCGGTCACGAAGAGCTCTAATTTACCCTCTTCGATTGCCTGGCGTAAACCGGCCATCAGGCGCTGATAGTAACGCAGATTATGGATGGTGTTCAGACGCGCACCCAAAATTTCGTTACAGCGATCAAGATGATAAAGGTAAGCGCGGCTGTAGTTACGGCAGGTGTAGCAGTCGCATTCAGCATCAAGCGTAGACGTGTCATCTTTATACTTCGCATTGCGGATTTTTACCACGCCGTCGGTCACGAACAGATGTCCGTTACGCGCGTTGCGGGTTGGCATCACACAGTCAAACATATCAATACCACGGCGCACGCCTTCCACCAGATCCTGTGGCTTACCGACGCCCATCAGGTAGCGTGGTTTATCCTCAGGCAACTGCGGGCAAACATGTTCCAGAATACGGTGCATATCTTCTTTTGGCTCACCCACCGCCAGGCCGCCCACAGCGTACCCATCAAAGCCAATATCTACCAGCCCTTTAACGGAGACATCACGTAAATCTTCGTAAACCCCGCCCTGGATAATCCCGAACAGCGCGTTCTTATTTCCCAGAGAATCAAAGCGATCGCGGCTACGTTGTGCCCAGCGCAGAGACATCTCCATTGAACGTTTCGCGTAATCCCAGTCAGCCGGGTACGGTGTACATTCATCAAAGATCATCACGATGTCTGAGCCGAGATCGTACTGAATCTCCATCGACTTTTCAGGATCGAGGAAGATCGCATCACCGTTGATCGGGTTACGGAAATGCACACCCTTTTCAGTGATCTTACGGATATCACCCAGGCTGAACACCTGGAAACCGCCGGAGTCGGTCAGGATCGGACCTTTCCACTGCATAAAGTCATGCAGATCGCCATGCAGTTTCATGATCTCCTGGCCAGGACGCAACCATAAATGGAAGGTATTGCCGAGGATGATCTGTGCACCGGTATCGATCACTTCTTCCGGGGTCATGCCTTTTACCGTGCCGTAGGTACCCACTGGCATAAATGCCGGGGTTTCTACAACGCCGCGCTCAAAAACCAGACGTCCACGACGTGCGCGGCCATCAGTTGTGTCTAATTCAAACTTCACATTGCCTCCATCAGAGAAACAGTCTGATGTTAATGGTTACAAAAGGGCCGGACGGTGCCGACCCTGGGAAAGCATTATTCGCCCGGGATCTCGCTGAAAGCCTGCGGATTGCGGGTAATAAACATCGCATCACCATAACTGAAGAAACGATATTTTTCAGCCACGGCCTGCTGGTAAGCCTGCATAGTATGTTGATATCCGGCAAACGCCGACACCAGCATAATCAGCGTTGATTCTGGCAGATGGAAATTCGTCACCAGCACATCAATCACCTGATAGTGATATCCAGGGTAGATAAAGATTTTCGTGTCGCCGAAGAACGGGGCAATTAACGTATCCTGCGCCGCCTGCGCGGCGCTTTCCAGCGAACGCACCGACGTCGTACCAACCGCAATCACCCGGTTGCCACGTGCTTTACAGGCCAGTACCGCATCCACTACATCCTGCGGCACTTCGGCATATTCCGCATGCATGATGTGATCTTCGATGGTGTCAACGCGCACTGGCTGGAAGGTCCCTGCCCCCACATGCAGGGTGACAAATGCACTCTCAATGCCTTTCTCACGCAGTGCCGCCAGCAAAGGTTCATCAAAATGCAGACCCGCTGTCGGGGCAGCGACCGCGCCCGGTTTCTGGCTGTACACCGTCTGATAGAGTTCGCGGTCGGCATCTTCATCCGGGCGATCAATGTAAGGCGGCAGCGGCATATGGCCGATGGCATTCAGAATATCCAGAACCGGGCGCTCATCATGAAACTCTATTTCAAACAGCGCATCATGACGTGCCACCATCGTGGCCTGCACATTTTCATCATCACCCAGCAGCAATTCAGTGCCTGGCTTAGGGGCTTTTGAAGAACGCACATGCGCAAGGACGCGTTTATCATCGAGCATGCGCTCAATCAGCACCTCGATTTTTCCGCCGCTGGCCTTACGGCCAAAAATACGTGCCGGGATCACCCGGGTATTATTAAACACCAGCAGGTCGCCGGGATTGAGCTTATCCAGCAAATCGGTGAATATCCCATGCGTCAGTTCGCCATCCGGGCCATTTAGTGATAGCAGGCGGCACCCGCTGCGCTGGGCTTGCGGGTAGTGGGCAATCAAAGATTCGGGCAACTCAAAAGTAAAATCGGCAACGCGCATGGTCATTCACAGTCTGGGAAATCAGGGCGCACATTCTAGCTGAAAACTGCTCATAGCTAAACAATCTGCTTAATATCGCCAAAAACTACGTTAGAATTGCGCCATGAACTATCTTGCTCACCTCCACCTTGCCACCCTTGCCGACAGCTCGCTGCTGGGTAATCTGATGGCCGACTATGTGCGCGGCAACCCGCATCAGCAATGGCCTGAAGCTATCGCTGACGGTATTGCGCTGCACCGCCGAATTGATGCACTGACCGATTCCTTGCCGGAAGTGCGCATCGCCCGCCAGCTTTTTCGCAGCGATACCCGCCGGGTGGCACCGATTACGCTCGACGTCATCTGGGATCATTTTCTGTCATCTCACTGGGATAAGCTGGTGCCGGAAATTTCTTTGCCCGCTTTTTTGTCACAGGTGAAAAGTGTGATCGAGCCGCAACTTGGGCCAACCCCGGAGCGGTTCCAGAATCTTAATCACTACTTATGGACCGGGCGCTGGATGGAGCGTTATGCCGATGCCCCTTTTCTGCAGGATGTGCTGCGCGGGATGGCAAGCCGCCGCCCGAAACTGGCGGCACTGGAGGGCAGTTATCAAGATTTCATCGATAACTATCAGCAGCTTGAAGCGTTATTCTGGCAGCTTTATCCGCGTATGATGGCGCAAGCTGTTCAGCGAAAATTGTGAAACATCTTGCCCAGTTTTACACCTTGCCCTTTTTTAAAAAAAGGTTATTGTATGAAACTGCTTGATAATTACTGAAATTTTGATAGGTACAACCTATCTGAATAATCGGTACAGCACGCTGGTCCCTGACGGGGCACGCCCCGTATACTGCCCGCGTATTGTCACCTTATTTCAACTTACCTTTACAGGAGTGAACATGGTCCTGGTAACTCGTCCAGCCCCTGATTTTACCGCCGCAGCAGTACTGGGCAACGGTGAGATCGTAGAAAACTTCAACTTTAAAAAACACACCGCTGGTAAAGCCACCGTTGTGTTCTTTTGGCCAATGGACTTCACCTTCGTATGCCCTTCTGAGCTGATTGCTTTCGACAAGCGTTATGCTGAATTCCAGAAACGTGGCGTGGAAGTGGTTGGTGTTTCCTTCGATTCAGAGTTCGTGCACAACGCATGGCGCAAAACTCCGGTTGATAAAGGCGGCATCGGCGAAGTGCAGTACGCAATGGTTGCTGACATCAAACGTGAAATCCAGAAAGCTTACGGCATCGAGCACCCGGATGCGGGCGTGGCTCTGCGTGGTTCTTTCCTGATCGACAAAGCCGGTGTGGTTCGCCACCAGGTTGTTAACGATCTGCCACTGGGCCGTAACGTTGACGAAATGCTGCGCATGGTTGACGCGCTGCAGTTCCACGAAGAGCACGGCGAAGTGTGCCCGGCTCAGTGGGAAAAAGGAAAAGAAGGTATGGGTGCATCTCCAGAAGGTGTTGCTAAGTACCTGTCTGAAAACGCCTCTAAGCTGTAATTGCGGCTGCGTTTTCCAAAAAAGCTCGCTTCGGCGGGCTTTTTTTTCGCCAAAAATGTCCCTTCTTCGCACCTTTCATCATACCTTATCGCCAAACTTTGCAATGATGCTCGCTGGCAAACAGCAGAACACCAAGGACGCCCCGTGAAAAAGATCGCTTTGCGCTTATCCCTCGTCGCCCTGTCAGGCTCACTCAGCATGCTGGCGCTGGCCGCTCCCCACTATGTGCTGGAAAAAGTGGTGGAAATCAGCCGCCACGGCGTCCGCCCTCCAACGGCAGATAACCGTAAAGCGATGGAAATCGGCAGTGGTCGCCCCTGGATAAGCTGGTTAACAGCGGACGGCCAGCTCACCGGTCACGGCTACAGCGCGGCATGGCTTAAAGGTCAGTATGAAGGGGATCAGTATCGTCAGCGTGGCCTGATCGGCGCAGGCTGCCCGAGCGCGAAAGATATTTTTGTCTGGGCCAGCCCGTTACAGCGCACCCGAGCCACCGCTGAAGCTCTGACAGACGGTGCCTTCCCCGGCTGCGGTATCACCATTCATCACTCTCCAGAAAAAAACGATCCGCTGTTTCAAAACCAGGGGCCGGGATATGCCACTCTTGACCAGGATACCCAACGTAAAGGAGCGTTAGCAGCACTGGGAGGATCCCTCAGCGAAGCTCAAAAACGCCTGCAACCGGAGATCTCCCTGCTGAAACAGGCCGTCTGCCAGCCAGATAAGCCCTGCCCGATCTTTGATAAAATCTGGGAAATAAAATTCGCTTCCGACGGCCGCATCATGATCACCGGCCTGGATACGCTGGCGGCAATGGCTGAGACCTTGCGGCTGGAATGGAGCGAGAACAAACCGCTTAGCCAGGTGGCGTTTGGTCACGCGAACAGCGCCGCACAAATCGGCAAGCTGATGGCGATGCTAACCCCGAAATACGATGCCACCAACGATCAGCCTTACGTCGCCCAACGCGGAGGCTCCTTATTGATGGAGCAGATTGCCAAAGCCTTGCAACAGGGCGTGACGCCGCAACAGGATGCACCGCCGGAGACGCGCTGGCTGCTGTACGTCGCTCATGACGTCAATATCGCGTATCTGCGTACATTGCTGAATTTTAGCTGGCAGCAGGGTGACTATCCGCGTGGCACCGTCCAGCCAGCAGGAAGCCTGGTATTTGAGCGCTGGAAGGAGACGCAAAGCGGCAAACGTTTTATCCGCATTCTGTTCCAGGGCCAGAGCCTTGACCAGATCCGCCAACTGTCGCCTATTGATGCCCATCAGCCGCTGCTGGTGACAGAACTGACGTTCAAAGGCTGTAAGGAAACGAGCATTGGTACACTATGCCCGTATGCCCCCATGATGGCGCGCATCACTCGGAATATCGACGACGGCGCCATCACCCCCGTACAGTATTAATGGCAAAAAAAAGGCCACCTGACGAACGGTAGCCTTTCTTATTTTTGCGATTTAGCGATTCTTACGTTTCACCCATTGCCAGCTCACCAGCAGCAGCAGGATCCAGCCCATACCCACGTATAGCGAAATACGGGTATCCGGGAAATAGCCAATCAGCCCAATCACAAACACCAGGAACAGAATGCCCACCACGGCGGTGGCGGTTCCGCCCGGCAGGGCAAACTTCAGCGCTTTCTGTTGCTCAGGCGTTAGCGTACGGCGGAATGCAACCTGGGAGAATAGAATCATAATCCATACCCAAACCGTCGCAAATGTGGCCAGTGACGCGATAACCAGAAACACTTTCTTCGGCATCAGGTAGTTAAGATACACCGCCACCAGCATCGCCATCATCATCGCCAGCACCGTTACCCACGGAATACCTCTGCGCGATACGGTCGCAAACACCTTCGGTGCATGCCCCTGCTCAGCCATCCCGTGCAACATGCGGCCAACACCAAAGACATCACTGTTAATTGCCGACAGCGAAGCGGTGATCACCACAAAGTTGAGGATGGTGGCCGCCGCCGCAATGCCCATATGCTGGAAAGTCAGTACAAATGGGCTACCGTTGGTCCCGACCTGGTTCCAGGGATAAATAGACATAATGACGAACAGCGTACCGACATAGAACACCAGAATGCGCAGCGGTACGGTATTAATCGCACGCGGGATCGACACTTGCGGGTCTTTCGCCTCACCGGCTGTGATGCCAATAATTTCGATACCGCCGAAAGCAAACATCACGATCTGTAGTGACAGTACAACGCCAATCCAGCCATTAGGAACGAAGCCGCCATTGGTCCACAGATTACTGATACCCGTCGCCTGGCCTCCATTGCCGATGCCCCAGAAGATAATGCCGAAGCCCGCAAGGATCATCAGCAAGATCGTGACAACTTTAAACAGTGACAACCAGAACTCGACCTCACCGAACACCTTTACCGTAGCAAGGTTCAGCGCGCCGATAATCAGCACCACGCTCAATACCCAAATCCAGTGTTGAACATCCGGGAACCACACGCTCATATAAATGCCGAAGGCAGTGACATCAGCGATGGCGACAATCAGGATTTCAAAACAGTAGGTCCAGCCAGTGATATAGCCAGCGAGGGGGCCGAGATAATCACGCGCGTAGCGTGAGAATGAACTTGCCTGAGGGTTGTTAACGGACATTTCACCAAGGGCTCGCATAATAATATATGCCGCCACCCCGCCAATCATGTAGGCAATCAGAACGCCAGGACCCGCCATTCTGATGGCATCAGCCGAACCGTAAAATAACCCGGTTCCGATGGCTGAACCCAGAGCCATAAAACGAATATGGCGGGTGCTCAGTCCCTTTTTGAGTGTTGTACTTGTCATATTTGCACCTGTCGACCCCTTACCGGCAAGGAGGTAAGGGGCAGTTTTACAACGCTATTGCTGATGCGCAGTAACCGGGCGTCCTGAAACGCGATCGCACAGAGCTACCAATACCAGCATCACCAGTGAAGGTGGCAACCATGCCAAACCTTGATCGGCCAGTGGCAGATGCTGGGTTACTGCTGGCAACAGTGCCTTGAAACTCGAACTCTTAATTGCGTCGACGATACCAAACAGCAAGCTGACCAGCATCACAGGCGCAATAATCCTTGTGCTTTTCTTCCACCAGTTCAGGGTAAAACTTAACAGCACCAGCACAATACAAGGCGGGTAAATCGCGGTTAATACCGGAATGGAAATCTGGATGAGATGACTAAGACCAAGGTTAGAGACCACCATCGAGAACAGGCCAAGGATAAACACCAGCTGACGATAGCTGAGAGGCAAATAGTGCTCAAAAAATTCTGCACAGGCGCAGGTCAGGCCGACAGCGGTCACCATGCAGGCCACGAAAATCAGTGCTGCCAGGAAGAAGCTGCCCATATTACCGAAGGTGTGCTGCACGTAGGCATGCAGAATAGCTGCGCCGTTAGCGTTCTGGTCAACAATCGATGCACTGTCAGAACCCAGTTTAAACAGCGCCAGATACACCAGCGTCAGGCCCACACCCGCAATCAGCCCTGCAATCACAGTGTAACGCGTCAGTAATTTCGCTTCGGTAATACCGCGTGAACGTGCTGCATTGACGATAACGATACCGAAGACCAGCGCACCAAGGGTATCCATGGTCAGATAACCGTTCACAAAGCCGCTGGAGAACGCCGCACGCTGATAATCAGCGGTTGCCGGTGCAAGACCACCCGCAGGCCACAGCAACGCGGCCAGACCCAGTAAGGTCAGCGCGAAGATTTTCAGCGGTGCCAGGACGTGGCCCACGGTATCCAGCAATTTACCCGGATAGAGCGAAATACCAATCACCAGCGCGAAGTAGAGCATGCTGTAGATCAGCAGCGGCAGCGCACCGTCGCCCGTCAGCGGGGCAATACCCACTTCAAACGAAACGGTCGCGGTACGCGGCGTGGCAAACAGCGGGCCGACGGCCAGATAGCAGACGGTTGCCAGCACGATGCCAGCGGCTTTGCCAATCGGTGAGCTGAGGGCATCAATGCCGCCGCCCACGCGCGCCAGCGCAATCACCGTGATCACGGGCAAACCCACCGCCGTGATCAGGAAACCGATAGCAGCCATCCAGACATGTTCGCCGGACTGGATCCCCACCATTGGCGGAAAAATGATGTTGCCCGCGCCGACAAACAGGGCGAAGGTCATAAAGCCCAGCGCCAGAATATCTTTCGAAGTTAAACGATGTGTCATAAGAAATTGTGTTGCCCGTGATGGTGTGAAAAGTCGTGATATCAGGCCTAAATTGAAAGCCCGTCTCCCTGCTCGCTCTAAAAACGCCGTCTTATCAGACCAATACAGTGGAATCCACTTAGTAATATCGGGTTGACAGCGCATGTGAGCTGATTATTTTCTGTATACAGGGGGATGACGAAAAAACGGGGGTAAGTAGAACGTTTATAGCGGAGAAAGGCAATACAGGATCGGAAAAGCAGGATGATATAGTGTAAAAAGCTGCATAACCAGTGCATATATTTAGATCTGGTAAAAAACGCCTTACATGATTTGTATCTTTTTCGTTCATCACAACGTTATTTTCTGCAATATATCCACCTCACATGCACAAAAGGCGCGGAAATCCGCGCCCTGTACACAAAATGATGCCGTGATTACCAGATGCGACTGGCGACATCCACCACCAGACGCAGCTTGGCCCACTGCTGCTCTTCCGTCAGGCTGTTGCCCTCTTCGGTTGAGGCAAAGCCGCACTGCGGGCTCAGGCAAATCTGATCCAGGCTGACAAACTGCGCCGCCTCGCGAATGCGTTTCTCTACTGTTTCCGCCGCTTCCAGCTCACCTGTTTTGGTGGTGATCAGGCCGAGTACCACCTGCTGTTTGCCCGGTTTGATAAAGCGTAATGGCTCAAAACCGCCTGAACGCTCGTTATCGTACTCCAGGAAGAAAGCATCGATGTTCACGCCGCCAAACAGAATTTCAGCCACCGGCTCGTAGCCACCTTCGGAGATCCAGGTGGAACGGAAGTTACCCCGGCAGACATGCAGACCAATGACCAGGTCATCCGGCTTACCTTCAATGGCTTTATTCAATACACGGGCATAGGTGCGGGCCAGCTCTTCCGGGTTATCGCCACGCTCGCGGATCTGCTGTTTCTGATCGTCAGAACAGAGGTAAGCCCAGACGGTATCATCCAGTTGCAGATAACGGCAGCCAGCATCATAGAAGGCCTTGATCGCGTCACGATACGTCTGCGCCAGATCGTCAAAATAGACATCCAGGTCCGGGTACACGTCAGCATCAATGACTTTACGTCCACCCCGGAAGTGCAGCACGCTTGGGCTTGGAATGGTCATTTTAGCCACCGCATCGCCGCTGATACTTTGCAGGAAACGGAAATCTTCCAACATCGGATGGTTGCTAAAGCCCAGTTTGCCGGTCACTTTCACGCCACGTGCTTTCGTCTGCACACCGTTAAACTGAATGCCCTGCTCGGCTTCATAACGCTCCACGCCATCCAGGCCGTCGAAGAAGTCGAAATGCCACCAGGCACGGCGGAATTCGCCGTCGGTCACCACCTGCAAGCCGTTTTCACGCTGATGGGCCACTACCTTACGGATCGCCTCATCTTCCACCGCGCGCAGCGTAGCGGCATCGATCTCGCCCGCGTCGAACTGCTTACGAGCCTGTTTAATCTCAGCAGGGCGCAAATAGCTGCCCACCACTTCGGCACGATAGGGGGTGAATGTCGTCATGATTAAAACTCCTGGCCTGCACGCGGCGCATAATTTAGTGACGTAATGATTACATCAGGTTATATTTAGACATCCAGACGTCTAAGTGTCTATTTAGCCAATAGTGGCATGAGAAACCTTCAGCGGCAAACGAGGAAATTTCACGTAAGTTGAAAAAAATTCATGATGCGGTGACGGCGGGTCAGGCGTGCCTGACCCCTACGATATGAGGAGCCGTATATTGTAGGGGCGAGGCACGCCTCGCCCGTATGCGGGTGATTACTCGGCTAACATCGCGCGAGCGCGCTGCATCTGCTGCTCAGACAGCGACAGATACCCCGCCTGGCTAACCAGCGCCTGGCCCTGTGCAGAGAGCGCTAAACGCAAAAAGGCCGCCGTCAGCGGCTCCAGGGGTTTGTCGGGGGCTTTGTTGACGTAGATATAAAGAGGGCGAGCATAAGGATAGCGGCCGCTGCGAATATTTTCGGCGCTCGGCGCGATCCAGTCATTGCCCTCACGCGCTACCGGCACGGTTTTAACGCCGCTGATATGAAACCCGGCGCTGGCATAACCAATGCCATTCAATGTTCCCGCAACGGCCTGCACCACGGCAGCAGAACCGGGATATTCGCCGACATCATTGCGGAAATCACCGTTACATAGCGCCTGCTGTTTGAAGAAACCCCAGGTGCCGGAAGCCGAGTTACGGCCAAAGCGCTGCAATCCGCGCGTTGCCCAGCCAGGCTGAGCCAACTGCAAATCACCCCAGGTTTTGGGCACAGCTAGCCCACCACAGCGACGGGTCACCGAGAAAATGGCATCCAGCTGCTGTGCATTCAGCCCGGTTAACGGGTTGTCCTGATTGACCACCACCACCAGCGCATCCATCGCCACCGGAACGGCCAGAGGCTGATAACCGTAACTGTCTTCAAACAGCTGACGTTCTACGGCCTGCATCGGGCGGCTCATCGCGCCTAACTGGGCCGCTCCCGCGGCCAGCGCGGTCGGCGCGGTTGACGAACCGGCCGCCTGGATCTGCACATTGACACCGGGATACTGACGATTAAAACTCTCGCCCCACAGCGCCATCAGGTTACCCAGCGTATCCGAGCCAACGCTGGTGAGATTCCCCGCCAGCATGCCCTGTTTCGCCGGGACCTGCGAACTGACCAGCAACAGCGCCAGCGCGATTAACATTTTCATTGCATGGGTTCCGTGAGACTCAATGCAGCGCATTCTCGGATAGTTCAGCACTGACAATCAACCTTGGTGGCAATTGAAAGCTGAAACAGGTTTCAGCGCCGGGCGTGCTGCTGATATCCAGGCGCGTATTGTGATGGCTGAGCGCATGTTTCACGATAGCCAGACCTAACCCGCTGCCGCCGGTCTGTCGGGAGCGCGCTTTATCAACGCGATAGAAGCGCTCCGTCAGACGAGGCAGGTGTTCCGGTGCAATCCCTGGCCCATTATCTTTCACCTTAAACTGTGCCCCCTGCGGGCTACGTAGCCAGCTGACATCAATCCGCGTGCCATCCGGCGTATGGTTAACCGCGTTATACACCAGATTGGAAATCGCACTGCGCAGTTGCTCGTCATTGCCAAACACGCGCAAATGCGGGTCGGTATGGAAATAAATATCGTGGCGACCGTTACTGAGCGTTTCCGCTTCACGCTGCAACACCCGCAGCATCATCGGCACGTCCACGGTTTCCTGCAAATCGAGCGCTGGAGCAGCTTCAATGCGCGACAAGGTCAGCAGCTGTTTCACCAGGCTGTCCATGCGTTTGGTCTGTTCCTGCATGGTGTGCAGCGCCTTATCACGCAGGCTGCCCTCCAGCACGGAATCGTTCATCATCTCCAGATAGCCCTGCAACACGGTGAGCGGCGTGCGCAGTTCGTGGCTGACATTGGCAAAGAAGTTACGCCGCGCGCCTTCCAGCTGGTGCATCTGGGTAACATCACGCGCCACCAGCAGCCATTGCCCTTCGCTGTAAGGCATCACACGGAATTCCAGATGACGATGGCTGTTCAGTACCAGCGTGAGCGGGCGTGAAAAATCACGCTGACGCAGATAGCGGGTAAACTCCGGGTAACGCAGCAGGTTGAGGATATTCTGGCCGTTATCTTCCGGCCAGCGCAGCCCCAGCATCTGCTGAGCCAGGCCGTTGCACCAGAAAATCGTCCCCTCTTCGGTGGTCAGTACCACCGCATCAGGCAGAGATTCTGCACCGCTACGAAAACGTTTGATCAGATGACCGAGTTCACGACGGCGACGACGATTACGCGCCTGCATTTGATACAGGCCGTAAAACAGCGGTTCCCAGCTGCCACGGCCGCTGGGAGGTGTCATGCTGCGGTCGACCCACAGCCAGTGAGAGAGTCGAAGTAAGTTGTTGAAATGAAAACCCAGCACACAGAGTACTGAGATTAACAGCAGCCAGGGGAGCCAACCCACCAGCAGCCCGAGCAGTAACGCGGGCAAACCGGCAAGCAGCAGCTCAAACAATAATCTCTTCCAGGAGAGGCGTTCCAACACGGTTCAGACTCCAGCGCGAACAATCAATAGCGTGCAGAGAAACGATACCCTGTTCCGCGAACCGTCTGCACCATACGATCGTGCCCGGTCAGTTCCAGTGCCTTACGTAAGCGACGAATGTGTACATCAACGGTACGATCTTCGACGTAAACGTTAGTTCCCCAGACATGGTTTAGCAACTGCTCACGGCTGTAGACGCGCTCAGGATGCGTCATAAAGAAGTGCAGCAGTTTATATTCGGTCGGCCCCATTTCCAGCGGCTGCGTATCGGACATCACGCGATGCGATGACGGATCAAGACTCAGCCCCTGCATCTCAATCACCTCTTCCACCGCCATCGGTGAAATACGGCGCATCACCGCTTTAATACGTGCCACCAGCTCTTTCGGTGAGAAGGGTTTGGTAATGTAATCGTCGGCACCCACTTCAAGGCCACGGACGCGATCTTCTTCTTCACCACGCGCAGTCAGCATCATCACCGGAATATCACGGGTCATCGCTTCACGCTTCAGGTGCTTAATAAACTGAATGCCGGAACCACCCGGTAACATCCAGTCCAGCAGGATTAAATCTGGCCACGGCTCAATGAGCATACTGACTGCGCTGTCATAGTCCTCGGCTTCGATCGGTTGATAGTCATTTTGTTCCAGAACGAAACACAACATCTCACGGATTGGGGCTTCATCTTCAACCACCAGAATGCGCTTAGCCATTATTGCTCCTGCTACTGTGACAGGTTGTCACGGGGATATGCGGCGCCATTATGCGTCAGTTTTATGACACTTTTATGAAAAAAGCACCCCCTAAAAGCATTGATGAAATTAAATAAAATCTCTACCTCATCAATATGTTTATCGGGCCTGAATAATTCGAGAGGCAGGACAGGTATAATACTCACCACGCTTTTCGCCATGAAAGGACCCCCATGCGCATCATTCATACTGCCGACTGGCATCTTGGCCAGTTTTTCTACACCAAAAGCCGGGCAGCCGAGCACCAGGCATTCCTTGACTGGCTGCTGGAGAAAGCAGAAGCACAGCAGGCGGATGCGATTATTGTGGCGGGCGATATCTTTGATACCGGCTCTCCGCCGAGCTACGCGCGTGAGCTGTATAACCGCTTCGTGGTCAAGCTTCAGCAAACCGGCTGTCAGTTGGTGGTACTGGGCGGCAATCACGATTCGGTTGCCATGCTGAATGAATCGCGCGAGCTGCTGGCCTGCCTCAATACCCGGGTGATCGCCGCCGCCTGCGACGATGTGCGTCAACAGGTGCTGGTTCTCAATCGCCGCGACGGCCAGCCGGGGGCGCTGCTGTGCGCCATTCCGTTTTTACGTCCACGCGATATTCTGCGCAGCCAGAGCGGGCAGTCAGGGCGCGAAAAGCAGCAAAGCCTGCTGGAAGCCATTACGGAACACTATCAGCAGTGCTGGCAGGAAGCCCTGAAACAGCGCGATGCGCTGGGCCTGACGCTACCGATTATTGCTACCGGCCATCTGACCACGATGGGCGTAACCAAAAGCGATGCGGTGCGTGATATCTACATCGGCACGCTGGATGCCTTCCCCGCCGACTGTTTCCCCCCTGCGGACTATATCGCCCTGGGGCATATCCATCGCGCCCAGCGCATTGCCGACAGCGATCATATTCGCTACAGCGGCTCCCCAATCCCACTCAGTTTTGATGAGCTGGGTAAAGCCAAAAGCGTGTTTCAGGTCGACTTCAGCGACGGCAAACTCAGCGCCGTCGAAGCCTTACCGATCCCGTTATTCCAGCCGATGCAGATGATCAAAGGCTCTCTGGAACAGATTGAGCAGCAGCTGGCAGCACTCACGGCCGATCCGCAGGGTGGCACCGTCTGGCTGGACATTGAAATCGTCACCGATGCTTACCTCAGTGAGCTACAGCGCCGTATCCAGGAACTGACCGAACCCCTGCCCGTAGAAGTGGTGCTGCTGCGTCGCAGCCGTGAACAGCGGGAGCAGGTGATCGCCCGGCAGAACAACGAAACCCTGAACGAGTTGAGCGTGGAAGAGGTGTTTTCCCGCCGTCTGGCGCTGGAAGCCGAGGATACTGAACGGCTGGAACGCGCCAGAGCGCTGTTTGCCCAGACGCTGGAAGCCGTGCGCCATGAGGAGCAGCCATCATGAAAATCCTGACCTTGCGCTTTAAAAACCTCAACTCGCTGAAGGGTGAGTGGAAAATCGACTTCACCGCAGAACCTTTTGCCAGCAACGGCCTGTTCGCCATTACTGGCCCGACGGGCGCAGGCAAAACCACCCTGCTGGATGCCATCTGCCTTGCGCTGTATCACGAAACACCGCGCCTGAAAGGCATTACTCAGTCACAAAATGACCTGATGACGCGCGACACTGCCGAATGTCTGGCAGAAGTGGAATTTGAGGTGAAAGGCGTCGCCTGGCGCGCCTTCTGGAGCCAGAACCGCGCACGCGGTGCCGCCGATGGCAACTTGCAGGCACCGCGCGTTGAACTGGCGCGCTGTGACGATAACCAAATCGTCGCCGATAAAGTCAAAGATAAGCTGGAAATGATCGCCAGCCTGACCGGGCTGGACTTCGAACGCTTTACCAAATCGATGATGCTGTCACAGGGGCAGTTTGCTGCCTTCCTCAACGCCGATGCCAATAAACGTGCCGAGCTGCTGGAAGAACTGACCGGTACCGAAATATACGGCCGACTGTCGGCGGCGGTGTTTGATCGCCATAAACAGGCGAAGGTGACGCTGGATACCCTGCGCGCCCAGTCCAGCGGCATGAGTTTGCTGAGCGAAGAGCAGAAAACTGACCTGAACAGCCAGCTGGCACAAAGCGTAGAGCAGGAGCAGGCGCTCACTTCACAACAGCAAATCCAGCAGAAAAAAAGTCAGGAACTGCAACAGATTGAACGCCTGCAACGGGAGCAGCAACAGCTGACCACCAGCGCACAGCAGCTGGATCAACAGCGAGAGCAGGCACAGCAGGCGCTCATCGTCGCCACGCAGCAGCAGGAGCAGGTGGTACAGGCACAGGCGCAACATCAGGCGCTGCGCCTGCAGCAGGAAACCCTGATTGCCGAACAGGTTCTGCCGCTTGATTTACAGCTGAGCACTTTGCGCGAACAGCAACAGCAGCTGGAGCGTGAGCGCAGTGAACACCAACTCGCACTGAGCGCACGCCAGCAGGAAAGCGCAAAAAACCAGCAGGCTCAACAGGATAAGCAGGCACAGCAGCAGCAGTTGAACGCCTGGCGCGAGGCGCATCCGCAGTTTGCCCATTACGGTGAACATCTGCCGCTGTGGCGCGAACGCTTTAGCCAGCAGCAGGAAAGTGAGCAGTCACTAACCGCACAGCGCCTGCGATGTCAGGCCCAGCATCGGCAGGTGCAGGAATATGAGCAGGCCAGCCAGCAGCGACAGCAGCAGCAGGCACCGTTACAGCAGCAGCTGACCGCCGCACAGACCCACCTCGATCAGGCCCAGCAACAGCTGGCCCCGCTGCAACAGCAGCACCCGGAGGAGACGCTGCGCGCCACGCTGGAACAGTTCGCACGCCAGCGCCCGCAGCGGCTATTACTGGCTACCCTGCTCCCGCAGTGGCAGCAGTTGCATACGCGCCGCACGCGCTTACAGCAGGAACGCCAGGCGCTGACGCAACAGATCCAGCAAAACAGTGAGCAGTTACTTACCCTGCGAGCGAGTTGGAAAGAGAAGTATCAACATCAGCAGGACCTGGAAAAGCGCTGTGAACTGGAGCGACGTATTGCCGATCTGGAACAGCACCGCTCACAGCTGGAGCCGGGCCAGCCCTGCCCGCTGTGCGGTTCGGAAACTCATCCGGCCGTGCAGCAGTATCAGGCATTACAGCTGTCGGAAAATCAGCAGCGGCTGGATGCCTTAAAGCGCGATGTTGAACAACTGAAGGATCAGGGAAGCGCCTGTGCTGCACAGCTTAAACAGGCGCAACAGCAGGATGAACGGCAGTTGCAGGAAGAAACGGAGCTGAACCGTCAGTTGCAGCAGCTGGAGCAGCAATGGCAGACCGCCGCCGCCGGACTGGCGCTACCACTCAGCCCGGAACAACATCAGCAGGCCAGCGACTGGCTGGCACAGCAGGATGAGCAGGAAGCGGCACAGCAGCAGCAGTTGCATCAGCTGGAGCAGGCGCTGCGCCACTGCCAGCAGCAAAAAGAGGCGCTGTATCAGCAACAGCAGGCCTGGCAAACCCTGCAACAGCAGATCCAGCTGCAACAGCAGCAGCTAACCGCCGCCGCCCAGACGCTGAGCGAGCAGCAGCAACAGCTCACCCAGGATGAGCAACGCGCGCAGCAGTTACGCAGCAAGCTGGCAGAAGGCGTGGCACCGCTGGGGCTGACGCTGCCGCAGGATGGCGATTATCACAGCTGGTTGCAGCTGCGTGAAACGCAGTGGCAACAGTGGCGCAGCAACAGCGAGGCGCTGACGGCACTGGTCCCTGAGCTGGCGACACTCGCCAGCCGCCAGCAGGCGCTGGAAGAAGAGTTACAGCAACAGCAGGCACGCCTGGCGCAACTTGACCAGCGTCTGCAACAGCGGCAGGAAACGCTGAAACAGTATCAGCAGCAGCGCCAGTCACTGTTTGGCGATCGTGACGTTACCGCTGCACAGCAACAGTTGCGTGCAGAGACGGAACAGCATGCACTGGCCGTTCGCCAGGCGCAGACAGCGTGGCAACAGCAGCAGGACAGAATAAATACCCTGACCGGGCAGCATAAATCACTAAATGAGCAGTTGATTAATCTACAGTCACAATTAGATGAAACGGTGACCCAGTCTGGCTCATTTGATGACCTGCCCGCACAACGGGCGCAGGTGGAAAGCCAGCTTAGTCAGTTGACTCAGCAACTGCGCGAGCTGGCCAGCCAGCAGGGACAGCTACGCCAGCAGCTGCGCGATGACAGCGAACGACGCACTCAGCAGCAGGCATTGCTGGCGGAGATCGCCGCTAACGAACAGCAGCTGGAAGACTGGAGCTACCTCAATCAGCTTATCGGCTCCAAAGAAGGGGATAAATTCCGCCGCTTTGCCCAGGGGCTGACGTTGGATCATCTGGTGTGGCTGGCCAACAATCAGCTTAACCGTCTGCACGGTCGCTATCTGTTGCAGCGCAAATCGCAGGAAGCACTGGAGCTACAGGTGGTTGATACCTGGCAGGCTGATGCACAGCGCGATACCCGCACGTTGTCCGGCGGCGAAAGCTTCCTCGTCAGTCTGGCGCTGGCGCTGGCGCTTTCCGATCTGGTCAGCCATAAAACCCGTATTGAGTCGCTATTTCTGGATGAAGGCTTTGGCACGCTGGATGCGGAGACGCTCGACAGTGCGCTGGATGCGCTGGATGCGCTCAACGCCAGTGGAAAAACCATTGGGGTGATCAGCCACGTTGAGGCGATGAAGGAACGCATACCGGTGCAGATAAAGGTGAAGAAGATTAACGGACTGGGTTACAGCAGGCTGGAGACGCCGGGGCAGTAAGGGCGATCCTCTGCGATCGCCCTCATTTCTGCATCAGCGTTAGAACGCCGTTTTTCCTTTGGCGCGTGGCCCCGGCAGGATACTGCCGTTGCGGCCATCGGCAGAAAGCATCGAGGTTCCGGCGATAATCGCTATATCATGACCTTTGTCGGTCATATTGTTGGCAATCTGCTTCACCGCTGCCGTAATCAACATGCCCACCAGGCCATTGTTACTGTTGTCCTGGGCATCAGACGCATAACCTTTACCTTCCCAGATTTGTTTGCCGGTGCGCAGGTCAACCAGACGAGCGACGGCGCTGACTTCCGTCACACTGTCTACAACCCTGTATTTCGTGCCGTAGCTGATCACATCAACATACAGCGCCGCATCGGCATGGAAAATCTCGTGCAGTTTAGCGGTGCTGACGCCTTGCGCATCATTTGCACTGGCCAGTCCGTTCTGCTCAAAGGTTTTATCCACCACCGCCACCGGGAACACATAATAACCGGACTCAGCCAGCGGCGCGGTCATCACCGACACCAGGCTGTGGGCCGCCTGAATATCCGGGCTGCTGTTCTTCGCAGGCAATACCACAATCGAGGCGGGTTTGCTGGCACGAAAAGCCGTGTAATCATAAGGCGTTTGTTTAACACAACCACTCAGTACCAGCGCCGCCGCTGCGGCAATAAAGATCCGTAATTTCATTATTTCTTATCCTTATTGCGCATCAGAAAGTCCATATAAGCGGCTGATTCCGGGAACTGTGCTTTTTCGGTATTGAACTGCTGGAAAGCCAGGTCGGGGCGGCTGGTTTCCACATATAACAAGCCAATCTGGGCATGCAGGCCAGGAGGAACGGGTTTATTTTTTGCTTTCGCCTGTTCAACGACCGCATTCAGCGATTCAATCTGCTGCTCAGGCGATTTGTCATGTTTGTAATAGCTATAAAGCGAGGACTGATAATCCCCCCAGTAATAGGTCGTTTCTTTTTTAGGGGCGCAGGCCGTCATTAGCAGCGCGGCGGCAGCCACGCTGACAACATTCATCATCTTCACTGTTAATTTCCTTGTTATTTTATTTAACCGGACGCCATGCGCCAGATTCGATTCCATTCACCAGATGATTAACGGCTTCACGTACCGCTAAATCCATCACCTTACCATTGAGCGTAGAGTCATAGCTGGCGGTGCCGCCAAAGCCAATCACTTCGCGATTAGACAGGCTGTATTCACCTGCCCCCTGAACGGAATACACCACTTCGGAAGTGGCCACATCAACCACATTCAGGTTCACTTTGGCATAAGCCACCTGAGACTTACCGCGGCCAAGAATGCCCCACAGCTGCTGGTCACCGACTTCTTTACGACCAAACTCAGTGATATCGCCGGTGATAACATAGTTGGCACCTTTGATAGACTGCTGACTGCCTTTGTACTGTGCTTCGGCTTTCAGTTCATCAAGGTTGGCGCGGTCCAGCACATTAAAACGGCCAGTCTGCTGCAAATGGGTAATCAGAATCGTTTTCGACTGGTTGCCTAACCGATCGACGCCGTCAGAGAATACGCCATTCATATACGCGGAGCGGTTATCAAACTTGCCAACCGCAATGGGACTTTTTACGCCCTGATATTGTGGCTGAGTCGCCGCCGCAACCTGAGGAGCTTCAATAGATCGCGAGGATTCCGTCGCACAACCGGTGAGTACCGACGCACTTAATAAGGATAAAGCAACAAGGCATTTTGATTTCATTTCATATCCCTGAATGAATGAACAACTTAAATAAAAACCCTGATTCGGAGTGAACATCCAGAATATAGTCAGCACGGGTTATTATAAAATAAAGGCAGGACGCCTTTGGCACGGAAGACTACCACAGTAAAATTATAAAAATAAACTGAATAATACAATTATTTTAATTTATCACGGTAATGAATTACTTGAGTCATGCGAATCATATTAACTTAACTAAAATAACCCCTCTCGCCTTAATCCAAATGAAGAAATCCTCCGTCCGTCGGTGAAGCCTTATTGGCGACCTCACCCGACGGGTTATCCTGCCAGCTCATCCTGTCGCCACTGACGTGGACTAATGCCGAACCAGCGACGGAAGGCTCGGGAGAACGCACTGACCTCCGAATAGCCCAGTAACAGCGCCATTTCGGAAATCGGCAGCTGACGCTGCTGCAAATAGTGTTTCGCCATTTCGCAGCGCACGTTATCTACCAGCGTGGTAAAACTCAGCCCTTCCTCACGCAGACGTCGCTGTAACGACCAGCTCGACAGCCCCATTTTTTCCGCCACATCATCCAGTACGGGTTCACCTTGCAGGATCACCAGATGAACCTGTGCCCGTGCCTGATCGACGATATTCTGCTGCGGCGTACTGCTGTTCAGACGCTGGATAGCATCCTGCATCACGCACAGTAATACGGGATCGCTGTCCGGCATTGCCCGCAGCAGATCGCGTTTGGGGATCAGCATAGAGTTAAAGGGTTGATCGAAATAGACGGGAGCATCGAACACTTTACAGTGCTCATGCCATTGTGAAGGTCGTGGATGTTCGAAATGAACCTCACGCGGTGACCAGTTTTTTCCCGCCACATGGCGGATCAAATTGAGAAACATGCCCAGCGTCAGTTCCGCATCCTGGCGACGGCAGAGGATCGCGCCGTGGCGCACCTGATAATCCAGCCGCCAGCAGTCGCCCTTATCCACCAGCCGCGTCAGCGTATCATGCTGGTGCCAGGGAAACGCGCTCGCCACATTGTGCAGTGCCTGCTCCAGCGTGGCGCTGCACAGACCGATATAGCCAATCAGACCTAATGACTGCGGTTTAAACTGCCTGCCGTAGTGTAAACCGAAGTTATCACAACCTGAGTAACGTGCTGCTTCTTCCATCACCCGGCAATAGTTGATTAAGCCCAGACTGAGGGTAGGCTGTGCCAGCAGCTCCGGATCGATACCGCTGACGCCAAAAATGCGGTCAACGTCACCGCCGCTGTGGCAGATAAACTCGCTCAGTCCACTGGCGGCAGCGGCCAGTACCCCACGATTGCAGGCGCTGGCGCTGTGCAGAACGTGGCTGATTTCTGGACGGGCCAATGGGATTGTTAACATGATTAATGCCTCCTGCTGCAGTGTGTGCTCTTTACTCCCCTTTACACAGCAAATTGCGTACCAACCGCAGCATCAGACAGAATCAACGTTTTAACCTGGCGATAAGTGCGAATAAGCACTGTGGAAGCGCAGCGTTGCCCGTCCACGGTGCAGTAACCTGATGATTATGCGCCAACAGGCAGATCGCGCGTCTCCAGGTAACGGCGGCACAAACGCACAGAATGATCAGCCCACTGCGGGCCGAGACTTTGCGCCATCTCCGTTTCCGCGTGCGATCCCGCCCAGGCCAACAGCTGAATGCGGCGCTGGATCAGCAACGTGGGTACCCTGTCCATCTCAGCATCGGTGATATGCGCCACCTGCTCGTAGCCACGGATCCAGTGATCGACCCACTCTGCGGCGCGCGGATGGTGCTCAACGAAACTGATCGCCGCCGCCAGATCGTGCAGATACCAGCCGAAGCCGCAGTCATCAAAATCGATCACCCGCGTTTCGCCTTTGTACAACAGCAGATTCGTCAGTCGCAGATCGGCGTGGATCAGCCCGTAGTTGCGTGGTTCTTTGCCGAATTCTGCCAGCGTTGATCCCACCCGCGCGATCGTCTGCTCCACAATGCCGTGATCCTGGACGCGCAAATTCGGCGCATCGCGCCAGTCGCCCCAGTGGCTCTGCGGGCTGACCATCGAATGATGATCCCAGGTGATACGCTGGAAACCCGCCGGACGCTGCCAGCTGCGGCTGTGCTGATGCAGGCGAGCGGTAATATTCCCCAACTGCTGGAAGGCTCGTGGATCAACATCGGTCCCTGGCATCTCCCCCTCGATCCAGTGGAACAGCACGGCATGGCGCACCGACCCATCCTCCAGCGTCAGGGTTTGTACACTTTGCCCTTCGCGATCGACGACCGCCTGCGGCACATCAATGCCGGTTTCACGCAGGGCATCCAGCCAGTGCAGTTCACTTTCAATATCGGCACGCTGGTGATAATCCGCCCGGTGCAGACGCAGGGCATAACGTTTGCCACCGGCTTCAAGTAAAAAGGTCGCGTTTTCTGATCGGCACAGCAGGCTAAGTTTGCCCTGTAGCGCCGCCGGATAGCGTAACAATGTCATTTCGGCGAGGTGCAACAGTGCTGCGTTGTTCAGGGTGTCATATTGTTTTGCGGTCATAGTCTGGCTCCGGAGTCTGTTTGCAGTGCTTCTTTGCCTGACAGCATCCTATCGCTTGCCCCCTTACCGCTTGACCGCAGACGACCCTGTTTTGACCGCAGCGTACACCTGGCCCTTTTTTTGCGAGTGAGTTGACCTGCGAGCACAAAAATCATCATGCCCGCGTCAAGTTTCCCCTGGCGGGCAACGGCATTATCGAATAACGCTCTCCAACCGCTTTTACGCCACAGACATTTGCGGCGCAGGAGATGAAGGGGAAACTCACTCACGGGGATAACGGCATGACAAATACATTAAAGCCCACGCTGGGCACCATACATTTGTGGGGCATTGCAGTAGGTTTGGTCATTTCAGGGGAGTATTTTGGCTGGAGCTATGGCTGGGGCGTAGCGGGAACACTCGGTTTTTTGCTGACAACGCTCATGGTCGCCACCATGTATACCTGCTTTATCTTCAGCTTTACCGAGCTGACCACCGCGATTCCACATGCCGGTGGCCCGTTTGCCTACAGCCGCCGCGCATTTGGTGAGACCGGTGGCCTGATTGCCGGTATGGCCACGCTGATTGAATTCGTCTTTGCTCCCCCAGCGATTGCGATGGCCATTGGTGCCTATCTCAACGTTCAGTACCCGGAACTCAACCCGAAGTACGCGGCGGTGGGGGCCTATATTGTCTTTATGACGTTGAATATTCTGGGAGTGAAACTGGCTGCAACGTTTGAGCTGGTGGTCACCGTGCTGGCGGTGCTCGAACTGCTGGTGTTTATGGGCGTGGTGGCGCCGGGCTTCAGCATCGCAAACTTTGCGGCTAACGGCTGGGCGGGTGGCGAACACTTCGGTATGCCGGCGCTTTCAGGTATTTTTGCCGCGATCCCGTTTGCTATCTGGTTCTTCCTCGCGATTGAAGGTGCAGCGATGGCGGCTGAAGAAGCGAAAGATCCGAAACGCACGATCCCGCGTGCCTATATTGCGGGGATCCTGACGCTGGTGGTGCTGGCTATCGGGGTGATGCTGATGGCTGGGGGTGCCGGAGACTGGCGCGTGCTGTCTAACATTAACGATCCCCTGCCGCAGGCAATGAAAATGATCGTCGGTGAACACTCAAACTGGATGCATATGCTGGTGTGGATCGGCCTGTTCGGTCTGATTGCCAGTTTCCACGGCATTATCCTCGGCTACTCACGCCAGTTCTTTGCCCTGTCTCGCGCAGGCTATCTGCCTGCGGGCCTGGCGAAACTGTCACGTTTCCAGACTCCTCACCGCGCTATTATCGCTGGTGGCGTGATCGGTATCGCCGCTATCTTTAGCGACAGCTGGATCAACCTGCAAGGTATGTCACTGACCGCGGCGATGATCACCATGGCGGTATTTGGTGCCATCGTGATGTATATCATGAGTATGCTGAGCCTGTTCCGCCTGCGCCGCACGGCCCCGGAGCTGGATCGCACCTTCCTCGCACCGGGCTACCCGATTGTCCCCGCCATTGCGCTGGCACTGGCGGTGGTCTGTCTGATTGCGATGCTGTGGTTTAACGCCCTTATCGGTGCGCTGTTTGCGGCGCTAATGCTGGCGGGTTATCTGTGGTTCCTGATGACCAAAAGTCAGCGTGACAATGCGCCACATGATGTGATGCTGCACGGCGAATAGCCGTTGCATGGGCAACGTCCAGGTCAAGGACGTTGCCCTGACCATCGCCGTTACAACGGCCACAACCATGCCGCACCCCGAACACCGCTGGAATCACCGTGCATTGCCCGACGGATGGGCGTTTCAAACTCCCCGCCAAACACCCAGTTTTTCACCAGCAGCGGCACCGTCTGATACAACCGATCGACGTTACTCATTCCCCCACCCAGCACAATCATATCCGGGTCGAGAATATTCACCACATGGGCCAGCGACTTCGCCAGGCGCAGTTCGTAACGGCTCATCGCCAGCTCGGCCAGCGGATCCTGCAGCGCCACCTGCTGCATAATCTCCGCGCCTTTTAATGACACGCCGCTCAGGCGCTGATAATCGGTGGCGAAGCCGGTCCCGGAGATAAAGGTTTCAATACACCCGGCTTTGCCGCAGTAGCAGGGAACCTCTTCCCGGTAGCGCAGTTCATCTTCATCCATCCACGGCAGCGGGTTATGGCCCCACTCCCCTGCGTTGCCGTTACCGCCGCTGTGTGCCTGACCATTCAGCGCCACTCCGGCACCGCACCCGGTGCCGATAATCACCGCGAACACCGTTTGTTTACCGGCCGCCGCACCGTCTACGGCTTCTGACACCGCCAGGCAGTTAGCATCATTGGCGATACGCACCTCACGGCCCAGTCGCTGCTGTAAATCTTTATCCAGCGGCTGACCGTTGAGCCAGGTGGAGTTGGCATTTTTTACCCGCCGGGTGTAGGGCGATAACGTCCCGGGGATCCCCAGCCCAATCGTACCCTGCTGGCCCGTCACCTCTTCTGCGCGCCGTACCAGCCCGATGATGTTTTCCAGGGTTTTTTCATAGTCGTCACGCGGCGTGGGGACGCGATAACGGAACAGTTCTTCCCCCTGGTCGGATAAGGCAATCACTTCTGTTTTCGTGCCACCTAAATCGATACCGATACGCACTTGTTATTCCTCATGATTTGACGGTGAGATTATTACCTTAGAAGGAGCGGTGCGGAAAGGCAATGAAACCCCGCCGCCGATTCGCTATCATGCGCGCTGACTTTGAACTCGCGCGCCTTTAGCGCGTCCGGAGAGGGAATGCAGCATGCTGTGGTTTAAAAATTTGATGGTTTATCGTCTTAATCGCGACATTCCGCTGGTAGCAGATGAGATGGAAAAACAGCTCGATGCCTTCTCTTTCACCCCCTGCGGTAGCCAGGATATGGCCAAGACCGGCTGGGTTTCTCCCATTGGTCCCCGTAGCGACGATCTGACGCACGTCACCAACGGTCAGATTCTGATTTGTGCGCGTAAAGAAGAGAAAATGCTGCCATCGCCAGTGATTAAGCAAGCACTGGAAGCGAAAATCAGCAAACTTGAAGCTGAGCAATCGCGCAAGCTGAAGAAAACCGAAAAAGACTCTCTGAAAGATGAAGTGCTGCACAGCCTTCTGCCGCGCGCCTTCAGCCGTTTCAGCCAGACCTATGTGTGGATCGACACCGTTAACAACCTGATTATGGTCGACTGCGCCAGCGCGAAAAAAGCGGAAGATACACTCGCCCTGCTGCGTAAAAGCCTGGGTTCACTGCCTGTGGTTCCGCTGACGCTGGAAAGCCCGATTGAGCTGACCATGACTGAATGGGTCCGTTCCGGTGAACTGCCTGCGGGATTTGCACTGATGGATGAAGCTGAACTGAAAGCGATTCTGGAAGATGGCGGCGTGATCCGCTGCAAGAAACAGGATCTGGTGTGCGACGAGATCGCCAACCATATCGAAGCCGGAAAGCTGGTGACGAAACTGGCTCTCGACTGGCAGGAACGTATTCAGATGATCCTGTCTGACGATGGTTCGATCAAACGCCTCAAGTTTTCCGACATCCTGCGCGAGCAGAACGACGATATTGACCGCGAAGATGTGACAGGGCGTTTTGATGCTGACTTTATTCTGATGACGGGTGAACTGGCAGCGTTAATCAGCAATACCGTGGAAGCGTTAGGCGGCGAAGCCGAGCGTTAATGCCGTTGCGGGCGAGGCGTGCCTCGCCCCTACGCAGGCCGGTGATACATGCCTGGCCCTGACACAAATTCTTGTAGGGGTCGGGCATGCCCGACCCTTCTTAAATCAGTCTTTCAGGTAACGGCACAGATACGCAGACGGCTCAGCCACCTGCAAATGGAATTCGCTGTGACCCGGAACGTTAAAGATTTGGCCTGGCTGATAGAGTTTCCACTCCACTTCCCCTGGCAGTAACACTTTCAGTGAACCACTGACCACGGTCATCTCTTCTGCCTGAGCAGTACCAAAAGTGTACTCACCTTCAGCCATCACACCCACGCTGGCACGACCTGTGCTGGCGCTCTCATAACCAATCGATTTCACTTTACCATCGAAATACTCACTAACATTGAGCATATAAATTCCTTAAAATCAGAGACAAAGGTAAGTTTGCAGTGTAGAGCCATAATTAACAGGCTGTCACGCACTATTGCGTACCACATACTGCAATCGTGACTTATACCAACAGTTCTGCCGCCAGCCGGGCAATCAGCACGTTCGACAACAATACAGGGATCCCCAGCAGTGCCTGCAAAAAATCGCGATGACGCGGGTGATAACCCATGCAGTCCAGCACCACCACATCGGCGCCCTGCTCCTGCAATGATAACGCGGCCTCAATAAGCGGATCATCGTTGGTTTGATACGGGCTGGCAACGGCAAAACAGGGGGGATGCTTCAGGTTTTTCCATTTGTTCGCCTGAGCGTGAATTTGCCCGGCAGCCGATACCACGATCCCGACCTGATGCCCGCCAACAATCGCTTTCACCAGCGGAGGAACCAGACGGTCAGGCTCCAGCAGTACGGCGATACTGGCGTATAAAGGGCCGCAATCACCCGAGCACAACAGCAGGATGGTGTCGTAGCCACACTCTTCTAACAGTAGAATGCGCCGCTGCAATCCCGCTGTGATTTTCTCCGCTGATACGGAGACCAGGCTCCCCTCATTCAGCCGAATGACCTGCACTTTGCTCCCCTTCTCGGGAGTATATTGCTGCTCAATTTGCGCATGAGTCAGGCCATCAAGCAGCCCGACATGAACGATTTGCTCTTCAGGAAGGTGCTCCAGCAGCAGCGGCAGTATGTCGGTGCGTGGAGACTGCCCACAGGAGAGAGTGACCAGAGATGTCTTCATAGTGCCTATTTCCACTAACGACAGGCTATCATCCTGCTTAAATCATTGGCGGCTGCATAACCTCTCCCCCTGGGGCGAGGACACAATGGCCTTTGGTGTTCTTTACTGAAGAATAGCAGTAACGCCAGATGCCCTTTGATTATCCTTGATCCTGATCTCATCAATGTGCGAGTCCACACAGAAATCAGGTGTCAGTAACATTGAACAAAGGCCATTGAATGCAAAAAAGAGAGATCCCCTGAGTTATCAGGGGACCCTTCTAAGGATGATCATCCTGCCTCTGACGGGCTGTTTCAGATAATCATGTTACTACGTGGTACTGCAGGTGCCCTGGTGGAGGCGTACTTCATCTCCAAAAAAGGAGGTGAGGTAATTACTGCGCGGCAGAGGTCATATCGCCTCCCTACCCTGCGCGGTCACCGTATTTACCCGCCAGCTCACGCGTCACCATCTGTAATGCGTCCAGCGTGGAGGAAGAATAGGGTGAAGCATGATGCTGGGAAGGAAACGACAGGCAGAGTGCGATCGTTTCTCCCCGATGTTTATTGGTAATGGTGGTGGATAGCGCACTGATCCCCTGTAAGGTTTCATTGCGTGCCAGCGCCCACCCCTGTTGACGAATACTGGCCAGTTCAGCGAGCAGTTCATCCAGCGTTTGCGGTGAATTCGGCGAGTTCACCTGCCAGCTTCCGGCATAGAGTTTTCGCACATAGTCATCGCTGTAACGGGAGAGGATAGCCCGCCCTACCGAGGTTCCGGCGGCTGGCAGACGGCTTCCCGGCGGCGTGACCACCTGGATGAACATTCGGCCCTGGAACATGCGCATCACCATAATCTCGCGCCCTTCCAGCACGGAGATATAGCCCGTACAGCTAGATTCCGCCGCCAGCCTCGCCATCATTGATGATGCGCCATCCACCAGCGGCGTGGAAAGATAGTGACTGGCCAGCGTCAGCAGCATACGGCCAACATGGAAGCAGCGGGTATCCGGGTCGCGTTCCAGCAGCCCCTCGCTTTCCATGCTAGATAACAGCCGTGAGACGGTACTTTTCGGCAGCCCCAATGCCTGGGCGATCTCGGTAAACGTCAGGCCTGGCTGGCCCTGGCTCACACCACTTCGATTAAAAAGTTTCAGTACCGCCGTTGCATTCTCTAAGGTGGTCATACCTTATGTTCCACTATTAGGAACTCCTGTTCCTGTTTTCCCGTTTTGTTCAACCTACGGCGAGGCCGATACAGGGTCAAGCATTAATTTGGGCGCAGGGGAACAGTCACGTACGTGATCATTTTGTCTGGAAAGAACGTGATACTTCAATATGCCAGAGAGGGCGAAATGGTGAATATTTATGGCGATTTATCCCTGAGTCACAGGAAATTATGCTGTTAAGGCGAGGGCGTTGAAATCAGATTATTCGTAAGTGGTGGCGACGATTGCGCACGAAAAAACAGGTGTCGGCATCCTTGCCTGCACAGACTATTCTTTCGACTGGTCTTCATAGCGTTTTTTAGCATCCAGCGCTTCCTGCTCGGTTTTATGCTCGCTGATCAAGGAATCAGGTTTCGGATGGTCGGCACGTAATTCATACCAGATCACCGATTTTCCGGGTGCACCTTTCTCGACCGGTACGATGTTCGCTTCACGTGGATATGGCGCTCTGCCTGGCATAGTGCCCCCTTGTTGATGTCTGTAAAAGTACCCGGCCAGTGTGATGGCCTTAGCTGAGTATAGACAATCGAAGCGGTTTATCTGCGGGGACAAAAGAGAAAGCAGGCAAGACGGGTGCAGACAGCGCTGCACCGACAGGAAATTTAGCTGGCGCGGGCGAGAGACAGCACGCTAAGGATCTGGCTGACAACACCGTCAGGGGATTGCATAGCATTAATAATATGGTGCGCAGTCTGGCGATATAACGCATCACGCGCCGCCAGCACTTCGACCATCTCTTCCGCAATAGGCCGCCCGGTCAATGTCGGGCGCTGTTCGGCTTCCGGGTAAGCTTCAAGACGGGCTGCCAGCACAGCGGCATCGGCATTCAGGTAAATAACCTGGCCATGCTCACGCATAAACTGGCGATTCTCTTCGGATAAGACCATGCCGCCACCGGTAGCGATCACCGTTGAAGGGGCAGTGACGGCTTTCAGCGAGGCGGTTTCACGCAGGCGGAAACCCGGCCATCCTTCACGCGCCACGATATCCGCAACGGTTTGCCCACTGGACTGCTGTAATGCGTGGTCGGTGTCACAGAAGGCGTACCCTAATGCCAGCGCCAGGGCATGACCAACGGTTGTTTTGCCGCAGCCACGTGCGCCGACCAGGTAGATGGGTAATGACATAACAGGCACTTCCTTAAGCAAACGCCGACGCCGATAATTGCGCGCAGCAGGCCAACCAATGATTAATGTTGCAGCGCATGATACCCGACATTTCCCTGGGGGACCAGCAGTAACGTTTTATTTACAGCAACACACCCACGCCCAACCATTAAGATAATGTTTAATATGATATTAATGGTGTAATTATTTATTTACACACTGAAAATTCACGCCTTTCCTGCCGCAACATTTCCTTACGCCAGCGTGATTTACTTTCCCAGCGGTCTTGCCACTATAAACGCTGTCGCCCTCTTTCGGAGAATCCCTATGCAGAATGAAGAACAGCAGTTAATTGACAGCCTGTTTACCCGGTTGAAACAGGCGGAGTCACAGTCCGGCCCCCGTGACAGTGCGGCAGAGAAATTGATCCAACAGCAGGTGCAGCAACAACCCGGCGCCCCCTACTACATGGCCCAAGCCCTGCTGATTCAGGAAGCGGCAATGAAGCAGCTCAACGCGCGCGTTACTCAGCTGGAAAGTGAGCTGACGCAGGCCCGGCAACAACCGCAGCAAAGCAGCGGAGGCTTCCTCTCCGGGCTGTTTGGCGGTGGTAACCGTACTCAACCCGTCCAGCAGCCCCCGGCGGCGCAGCCCTGGGGCAGTGCTCCGGCCCAGCCACAGCAACCGGCTTATGCTCCACCAGCGCCCGCGGCAGGTCGTGGTTTCCTTGGCGGTGCATTACAGACCGCCGTTGGCGTTGCCGGCGGGGTTGTTATGGCCGAGATGCTGACCAGTATGTTCCACCATCAACAGCCGGAAGAGATCGTCAATATTATTAACGAACCGGCGCTACCGGATCCTGATCTCAGCAATAATCTCGACACGTTTAATAACGGCAGCGACAATACATCGTTCCTGGGGCAGGACAACAATCTGCAACAGGATTATGCCCGTGACGATTTCAGTAATGACGGTTTTGATGACAACGATTTTGATGATGACAGTTTTGTCTGAATACTGATCACGCCTCTCCTGCCAGGCGGGAGAGGCGGTGTGTTATTTGCGCTGTTGTTGTAACCATTTATCCAGTTCATTAGCGAACTGCTGACGATCACGCTGGTTTAGCGTGGGCGGCCCGCCGGTCTGCACGCCACTGGCGCGCATCGTATCCATAAAGTCACGCATCGTAAGACGCTCACGGATAGTCGCGTCGCTGTAGCGTTCACCACGTGGATTCAGCGCTATCGCACCTTTCTCCATCACTTCCGCTGCCAGCGGGATATCCGCCGTGATCACCAGATCGCCGGCTTCCACACGCTGCACAATTTCATTATCTGCCACGTCAAACCCTGCCGGAACTCGCAGGGTTCGCAGAAAACGCGACGGCGGCACGCTAAGTGACTGATTAGCGACCAGCGTCACCATCATCTGCTCGCGCTCTGCTGCACGGTACAGCACTTCTTTGATCACTTTCGGGCACGCATCGGCATCCACCCAGATTGGCATCGCCATTTCCTTTTACTGAGAGTCGGGAATAATCACGATCTTCAACATTGTTGCCCACAATGGCAACCAAAAATTCAGACATCCTTTAAGGTTTAAGCCTGACCGAAGCTGAGTTAAGGTGGGGGGATGGCAACAGCCAAACTCTGGCAGACTGAATAAGCAGGGAGATCGTCATGGATAAGAAAGTAGGCTTTATTGGCTGCGGTAATATGTCTAAAGCCATTATTGCGGGCCTGGTCGCAGCGGGTCAGGTCAAACCTGAAAATATTCTGGTTTTTGACCGTAAACCCGCCACCAATCAGGCGATGCAACAGCAGTACGGTATCACCCCGGCAGAGAGTGCAGAAGAGGTCGCCCGCCAGTCCGACATCCTGTTTGGCGCGGTCAAACCCAATGTGATCCTCTCTGTATTGAAGGATATCGCAGGCAGCCTGCACAAAGAGACAGTCATCGTCTCTATCGCCGCAGGCGTCACTTTGGACTCGCTGGCTACCGTGCTGGGGCATGACCGTAAAATCATACGCGTGATGCCAAACACCCCGGCGCTGGTCAACGAAGGCATGACTTCAGTAACGCCTAACGTGCTGGTTACCGCTGAAGAAGCCGATGAAGTGGTGCAGATTTTCAACGGCTTCGGTAAAGCTGCGCTGGTGCCGGAATATCTGATTCATGCGGTGGTCGGCGTCAGTGGTTCAGCGCCAGCCTACGTATTTATGTTTATTGAAGCGATGGCAGATGCTGCCGTGCTGGGTGGGATGCCGCGTGCGCAGGCCTACCAATTTGCCGCGCAGGCGGTGAAAGGCGCGGCGCAGATGGTACTGGAAACCGGTAAACATCCTGGCGAGCTGAAGGATATGGTGTGCTCACCGGGTGGCACCACCATCGAAGCCGTAAAAGTGCTGGAACAGAAAGGGTTCCGTTCTGCAGTGATCGAAGCGATACAGCAGTGTATGGCGAAATCTGAGCAGATGAGTAAACAGTAATCCGCCCGGTGCCGCGGATCCGGCGGCACCGTTCCCTTTTTTTACCTCATCACGCTCGGCAAAATAATCAGCAGAAAAATCACCACAATCAGCGTGTGCTTCACCGCGTAATACAGCGTGCGATTGCGTTTTTTCAGGTTCTGCCCTGCATCTCTGGCACGGTTAGCGTATTTAAAGATACGATTGATGCCACCGACGCGATCACCCGCATCATTGGGTGAACTGGCTGCAGACATGATCTTCGCCCCAACCCAACGATTCACGGCCTGCGCCCAGCGCCATTTCATTGGTCGTTCTACGTCGCAGAACAGAATAATGCGTGTCTCCTCACTCTCATTTTGCGCCCAGTGTACGTAGGTTTCATCAAAAAAAACCGCTTCGCCATCGCGCCAGCTGTGCCGTATTCCATCCACCTCAATAAAACAGCGGTCATCATTTGGCGTCATCAGCCCAAGGTGATATCGCACCGATCCCGCGTAAGGATCGCGGTGTTTGCCCAAATGGCTACCCGCAGGAAGCTCAGCAAACATGGCCGCTTTGACACCAGGGATCTCACTCAGTAACGCGCTCGTTAGCGGGCAAAGCTGTTGAGCCGAAGGATGTGCATCGCCGTACCATTTGAGATAGAAGCGTTTCCAGCCACGCTTAAAGAAGGTGTTGAAACCGGCGTCATTATGCGACTGCGCAGCTTTAATATGATCCTGTAAACGCAGCGCCTCCTCCCGAATAGCCTGCCAGTTATCGGTCAGCTTTTTTAATTCAGGAAAAACATCATGATCAAAATAAGGTTGTTTGCGTGGCAACACGCACAGCCCGGTCATAAACATATTGATCGGCGCCATAAAGGTTGAGTGATCAAATAACTGTCGTGAGAATTTCAGCTTTATCCGGCCACGTGAGTGAGCATAGATCACGCTGATAATAAAAATACCGATAATGATGAAAGCCACCATACAACACATCCTGTAGTTGTCAGTGAATAACGCACAATAATGATCTGGCGGATCGTTGAGGCGTCAGTGAAGAGAGGTGTCATATTCTAAGGAGGAGAGTGGCACTGACATTAACGATCAGTGCCAATGATAATTTGAGGCGCTAAAGACGGCTCAGGATGCCCATCCGTAGGGCGGCACCCACAGGGAATTAGCTTTTTTTCAGGCAATTACTCATAAAGGTTTTGCGCTCGTCGCCTTTGAGGGTTTTTTCACCCGCCTCGGCATTACAGGTCTTCATCTTCATCTGCTGCGGCGTCATGCCATCCATCTTGCTGTCTTTCTTCAGACAGCTGCTCATAAAGGTTTTGCGTTCATCCCCTTTCAGAGCCTTATCCCCTGCCTGCTGATTACAGACGGTCATTTTTTGCTGCTGTGCGGTTTTCTCTGCGGCGCCAGCATAACCAGCTGCCGTCAGTGACAGCAAGGCAGCCGCTATCAGTAACTGAACTTTCATTCGCATCCCATCCCATTATTGTTATAAGCACGATTATCAGTGTGGCACGGCTTTTGTTTTCAGCGAGTGAGTCAGCAGGAAAATTTTAAAAAGGTGATATGAAAGCGCCCATCGCCACCTACATGTGAGTACGATGTGCGTTTAATTAAACCGTGGGATTACTGTCGGGGATGGTGTAACAGCCGCTGAATATAACTTTCCAGCAGAGAAGCGTCTTTCGTATAGTCTGGCGCCATTGTGGTTGACGCCGTCTGCATCGCTTCAGAAATACTGGTATTAATCTGCTGAAGTTGTTCACCATCCAACTTGTGCAGCAGCGCCGTCACAACGATTTCCAGTGCCTCAACCTGAGCCACCAGCTCTTTCGACTCTTCTTCTTTTTCCGCCAGCCTTACCAGTAATTCAGCAATGAGGTTTTTCATGCGACTGTCTCAGCGAGTTAAAGCAAGACGTTATCATCCACATCAAAAAAAGAAAACTGATATTCGCGTTATAATTTCGTGACTTATGCCTCAAAACAGAGCAATTAAATCAATGTTATTTTTCGAAACGTTTCGCTGGTCTGGTACCTGTTTATACACTGGTACTAACTGCCGGGGGGTGAGCAATCCCCCCGAACGGTCTAACTTTAGCGACCCTGCTCCATAAAGCCACCGCGAGGCCCGCCACCGCCGTGTCCGCCACCATGTCCTCCCCCCCAGCCACCACCCGGAGGTGGGAACAGGCATCCGCTTAATGCTGCGACCAGCGCAATGATACTTACCGCTTTAATAACACGAATCATGTGAATCCCTCGTACAACGATGAATGACAACTGGCGCTGATAGTAAGCGTCGTGTAGACCCCTCACAATGCAGAATGCTCTGGTTCCTGGGCCTTTTTACCCGGCGTAACGACGCTTAACGTTTTCCTGTTATTTTCCCGTGACAACCCTGTACCAGGTGGGCTATTTGCAGATTTTCTTTATCCGGAAATGTTGCGACCAACCTCGCATCCCGCACTCTTTTTTCTTTACTTCATCCCGTTTCAGCATCAATGTGAGCGCATAACATTTATAAGGAATCTGGCATGACCGACTCTGCACAACTCACCCTGCAACAGCGACTTTCTCAGCGTCACTGGGAAAACCCGGCGGTCACGCAGCTCAACCGCCTGCCTGCACATCCGCCTTTTTCCAGCTGGCGTCACCGCGATGCCGCACGGGACGATCATGCCAGTCAGAGTATTCAGTCGCTGAATGGGGAGTGGCACTTTAGCTACTTCACCCAACCAGAGGCGGTGCCGGACGAGTGGATCATTGCCGATCTGCCTCTGGCAGAGCGCTTAACTGTTCCTTCGAACTGGCAGCTGGCGGGGTATGATGCCCCGATCTATACCAACGTGCAGTACCCTATTCCGGTGGATCCTCCTCGCGTTCCTGCCGATAACCCCACCGGATGTTATTCGCTCACATTCACCTGTCAGCCTGATTGGCTGGCGGCGGGACAGACGCGAATCATTTTTGACGGGGTGAACTCGGCCTTTTATCTGTGGTGTAACGGCGAGTTTATCGGTTACTCGCAGGATAGCCGCCTGCCGGCAGAGTTTGACCTCAGTGACAGCCTGCAAGCGGGTGAAAACCGCATTGCGGTGCTGGTGCTGCGCTGGTGTGACGGCAGCTATCTGGAAGATCAGGATATGTGGCGCATGAGCGGGATTTTCCGTGATGTCAGCCTGCTGCATAAACCGGCAGTCCAGCTGTGTGATGTGCAGATTGAGACCGTTCTCAGCCCGGAATACCGTTCCGCGCAGTTAAACGTTCTGGCACTCACCTCGCTGACAGATGCCAGCGATTATCAGCTTCAGGTGGCGCTGTGGCGCGAAGGCCGCGAGATCGCCCATCAGCAGCAGCCCTTTGGCACGCCAGTTATCGATGAGCGCGGACGTTATCTCGACCGAACCCGCCTGTCATTACATGTTGATCAGCCGCTACTGTGGAGCGCCGAAACGCCCCATCTTTATCGCGTCGTCGTTTCCCTGCTGGATGCCAGCGGTACGCTGATTGAAGCAGAAGCTTATGACGTCGGCTTCCGTAAAGTCGAGGTGAGCGGCGGCCTGCTGAAACTCAACGGTAAGGCGCTGCTGATCCGGGGGACTAACCGTCATGAACATCACCCGGACTTCGGCCAGGTGGTCGATGAAGCCACCATGATCAAAGATATCCTGCTGATGAAGCAGCATAACTTTAACGCGGTGCGCTGCTCGCATTATCCCAACCATCCATTGTGGTATCGCCTTTGCGACCGACTGGGCCTGTATGTGGTGGATGAGGCGAATATCGAAACCCACGGCATGCAACCGATGAACCGACTGTCGGACGATCCGGTGTGGTTTAACGCCTTCAGCGAACGCGTCACCCGCATGGTCCAGCGCGATCGTAACCACGCCTGCATTATCATCTGGTCACTGGGCAACGAATCCGGTCATGGCAGCACCCATGATGCCCTCTATCGCTGGATCAAAAGCCAGGATCCGAGCCGACCGGTGCAGTACGAAGGCGGAGGGGCGGATACCGCCGCGACCGATATTATCTGCCCGATGTATGCCCGCGTCGATCAGGATCAACCCTTTGAGGCCGTGCCAAAATGGTCGATCAAAAAGTGGATCGGCCTGCCGGAAGAAAATCGCCCGCTTATCCTGTGTGAATATGCGCATGCGATGGGCAACAGCTTTGGCGGTTTTGATCGTTACTGGCAGGCTTTCCGCCAGTTCCCTCGCCTGCAAGGTGGCTTTGTCTGGGACTGGGTAGACCAGAGCCTGACGCGCCTGGACGAAAACGGTGAGCGCTTCCAGGCTTATGGCGGTGACTTTGGCGACACGCCGAACGATCGCCAGTTCTGTATGAATGGTCTGGTGTTTGCCGACCGCACGCCACATCCGGCACTGTTTGAAGCTCAGCGCGCTCAGCAGTTCTTCCAGTTTGAACTGACCTGCACCGCGCCATTAACTGTACGTGTCACCAGCGAATACCTGTTCCGCAGCAGCGATAACGAACACCTGCACTGGCGTATTGAGCATCAGGGAAAACCGGTAGCAGAAGGGCAGCATACGCTGGATATCGCCCCGGAAGGCAGCATCGAGCTAACGCTGGGCGCCCTGCCCTCGCTCACCGGCGAGCTGTGGCTACGGGTTGAGGTGATTCAACCTCTCGCTACCGACTGGTCCTCCGCCGGTCAGCGCGTGGCATGGGATGGCTGGCGCTTGCCTGCGGCCCTTGCTCTCCCCGAGCCGCAGACAGCGGGCGAAGTGCCGCAACTGAGCCAGGAGCCGCAGTGGATTGAGGTTCGTCATGGCGAACAGCGCTGGCACTTCTGCCGTCAAAGCGGTGAGCTGGTACAGTGGCTGAACGGCAGTGAACCTCAGTTGCTCTCCCCGCTACGCGATCTGTTTGCCCGCGCCCCGGTTGATAATGATATCGGCATCAGCGAAGTGACGCGTATCGATCCGCACGCCTGGGTAGAACGTTGGAAACGGGCAGGCCATTACCAGCTGGAGAGCCAGTTGCTGCGCTTGCAGGCCGATGCGCTGAGTGATGGCGTGCAGATCAGAACTGAGCACGCCTGGCTGGCCGCAGGAGAACTACGCTTCCTCAGCCGTAAAGTCTACCGGATTGACGCGCAGGGAGAGATGCATGTTGACGTCGAAGTGGACATTGCCGCCGGGCAACCGGAGCCTGCACGTATTGGTCTGCGCTGCCAGCTGGCCGAAGTGGCCGGGAGTGCAAGCTGGCTGGGCCTTGGCCCACATGAAAACTATCCTGACCGTCAACTGGCGGCCGAGTTTTCCCGCTGGCAGCTGCCGCTCGATAAATTGAGCACACCGTATGTTTTCCCCGGCGAGAATGGCCTGCGCGGCGGCACTCAGCAGCTGGCCTACGGTCACTGGCGGGTCAACGGTGAGTTCCACTTCTCACTCAGCCGTCACAGCCTGGAGCAGCTGCGTGACACGTCACACCGTCATCTGCTTTGTGACGAACCGGGATGCTGGCTGATTGTCGATGGCTATCATATGGGCGTGGGGGGCGATGACTCCTGGAGCCCGAGCGTCAGCCCGGACTTCCTGCTGTCTGCGCGTCAGTATCGTTACCAGCTCAGTTTCTCGCTGACCCGCTAACCCTTGCCATCCCGGCGCAGCACTGCGGTGCGCCGGGACTGGCGATAGACCCAAATCAACTGCACGCTGTTCACCAGCACCACCGCCGCCGTCGCGGCAAATACCCAGCGGAAACCGCCGACAGCCGAAATAGCGGAGCCCATCAGTGGCCCGACAACGTTACCGAGGTACATGAAAGACTGGTTATAGCCAAAAATACGTCCGGTCACCTGGTCACTGGAATAACGCAGCAACAGCGTTTGTACCGCTGGCATCATCGCGCCATCAGCGAAGCCAAGCAGGAAACGAAATATTCCCAACTCCACGGCACTGTCTGCCCACGACATCCCCACAAACAGCACGACGGAAAAAATCAGCGCAGCAAACAAAATGCGTTCGGCACCGATGCGGTCACCAAGCTTACCTAACGCCGGCGCAGAGAGCAGCGCTGACACACCGGGGATAGCCGCAACCATTCCACTGACAAAAGCAATATTCTGTACGTTCGGCTCCAGTTCGCGCACAAACAACGTCAGGATCGGACTGATCGAACCATTACTCAACTGGATCACCAGCGTGGTAACAAACAGGCTGATCACTAATCCCGGGCGACTGAGGGTGTGAAATACCATGCTACCGCTGAGCTTGTCCTCTTTCTTCACTCGTGGCTGGCCGCCCTCTTTAATCAGAAACAGGGTAATGAGGAAACTGATCAGTAGCAGTCCGGAGGTGATCACAAACACCGCCTGTAACCCCACCCAGTCAGCCAGCAGGCCCCCCATCAACGGTCCCATAATCACGCCGCAGATCTGCGCGGTGCTGACCATACTCAGCGCCCAGCCACTGCGTTCACGTGGTACCTGCGCCGCAACCAGCGCCATCGCATTGGGAATATAGCCGGAAGTCAGCCCCATCAGCGCCCGCAGAGCCAGAAGCTGCCACACGTTGGTGACGAAAGCCTGCAACAGGATCACCACCCCCATTCCCAGAGAGGCCCGCAGCAGCATCAGCTTGCGCCCTTTACGGTCGGCAAGACTTCCCCACATGGGTGAGACAATGGCGGAAACGAGGAAGGTAATGCTGAAGATCAGACCTGACCATAATGTCAGTGCGCTGGGATCGGTAATGCCCAGTTGTTCAACATACAAAGGGAGAAACGGGATAATCTGGCTGATAGCCAGCCCGGTAAATAAACAACCGAACCAGACGGAGATGAGGTTAACTTTCCAGGATTCCATCGTGCTGTGCGTACAACCTATCGCGGGGAGCTGAGAGGCGAGTTTAACAACACTCACCTGAGCCGTCAGGTTATTCTCGGTATCGGTCTGATAAAAAGTGTGAGTAAACGGATCGGCCACATCCAAACGCAAAAAACCCGCCATAAGGCGGGTTTTTTGGTTTCGATTCGTATGAATCAGGTTTAACGCTGCATCATACTCACGAACATTCGCTATCTTACAGAGCAGTTACGTTAGCAGCTGCTGGGCCTTTCTGGCCATTTTCGATAGTGAAAGATACTTTCTGACCTTCTTCCAGCGTCTTGAAGCCGCCGTTCTGGATTGCAGAGAAATGTACGAATACATCTTTGCTGCCGTCAGTTGGGGAAATGAAGCCGAAACCTTTCTCAGCGTTGAACCATTTTACTAAACCAGTCATTGACATGGGTCTTTCCTTCAAAATTGTAGTAAGCCACAGTGGGCACAGGGTTTGTCAACAGGGGTTACTATGAGGCACTCAGAAGGAAGTCAGGAAGAAGCTTAGGCTAACGCTTGAACTGAAGACTGCTTTACTAAAATTGCTCGCATACGTGGGTCTGTATCAAAACCGACAGGTGCATTTACTCATAACCCAGGCTTCAGTACAAGTGCTGCCACAATAAAAATGAGATAAAAAATACAACACACTGATTTTAAATAAAAAATAATCTTAACTTTTTGTTTACCTCTGCAAAGATCGTGCATTTACCTATTATTGCCATCCTGTATTTTTACCACTCAGGGTTAATTCATTCTGTTAGAGATTCGGTTAGGCTTCGCATCACTATGGGTATGATGCATCATGGCCTCCTCCCCTTATTTAATCGCACGTAAGGATCCCAGCAATGTTAGAACTGATGAAAGCCATAAGCCTTGGCCTGGTGGTACTGCTGCCTCTGGCAAACCCGCTCACTACCGTGGCGCTTTTCCTGGGGCTGGCAGGCGACATGAATTATCAGGAACGCAACAGCCAAGCCGCGCAGGCCTCATTCTATGTATTTCTGATTATGGCTGTCGCCTATTACGCCGGGAATGTGGTGATGGATACCTTTGGTATTTCTATTCCAGGTTTGCGCATCGCCGGTGGCCTGATTGTGGCGTTTCTGGGTTTCCGCATGCTATTCCCGCAGCAGCAGATCGGGAAATCGGTGGAAGCTGAACATAAAATGGATGAGATAAGCGAAAATAAAGCGGTCAATATCGCATTTGTGCCGTTGGCGATGCCCAGTACTGCAGGTCCCGGCACCATTGCCATGATCATCAGTAGCGCGTCAACATTCCACAACGGCTCCACATTTTCCCCCTGGGTTATTACCCTGGCACCACCTCTGGTCTTTGCCGCGGTTAGTCTTATCCTTTGGGGATGCCTGCGCAGTTCCGGCGCGATCATGCGCCTGGTGGGTAAAGGCGGCATTGAAGCCATCTCGCGTCTGATGGGCTTTTTGCTGGTGTGTATGGGAGTGCAATTTATGATTAATGGCATACTGGAAGTCATCAACACTTACCATAATTTGCCGATTTCGTGATAACCGCTGTAAAAAACGGGTTTATGACTGGCGTTCCGGTCCGTGCCATCTAGAGTAATTAAACAACCTTACCTGTTTGTTTTCCAGGCAACTGGTGGGCTGCCGTTCTGACAGCCCCGTTCAATATCGACAACGTCAATATCTCACCCTTCAGTGGCCACATGGCCACCGATGGCGCGTTTGTGGAGGTTAGTCATGAGCCAGCAACTACCCGGCGCCGGACGCGCTATCACCGATTATTTTAACAGTCTGTCATTTCATGCACCAAACGAGGGCAAATTGATGGAAGCCACCCTGCAGGAGCTGATGCAGTCCGGCAGGCCCCTCAGTAATAAAGCCATTATTGGCATTGTGATTGAACGTCTGGAACAGGAAGTCGACGAATCTGTTCTGGAAGGTTATCGCAACCTGCTGGCACAAATTCTGAAAGGCACGGGGTAGCATTGCTCATGTATGGCATCACTGCACGACAGGCAAAAAAAATCCCGCACATGGGCGGGAGAAGACGAGCATTGCATATTTTTCAGCGTGACGAGGAAATCACTTTTCGAGCAGCCTCATCCTATTCAACCGAAGTTGCAACAAGATGACAGCGCGCCATCTCGTCCAGCGATTCGTTATTCCCTATACGAATGTTTACACGCCAGGCGATTGCCATTCGTCATGACCTCGTTAAGATAAGCGCCGTACGCAGGCGGAGACGGGCAATGCGCAACTGGCACAATACACTGACAAACCAATTTAAGAAGGTCAGCTTTTATCTGCTGCTTCCCCTGTTATCACTGATTTTATTTATTCGTCTGATTGATGGTATTCGTGCCCCGGATCTTCCCGCTGATATTGCCGGGCAAATGCTGCATACCATTGACGGTCAAAACCTGACGCTGGCACAACTCAGTGAAAAAACCCCTTTGCTGGTATGGTTTTGGGACCGCTGGTGCGGCACCTGCCATGACACCGTTCCACTGCTGATGCGTCTGAATGACAAACGGACCCGTGTACTGACCATTGCGAACCGCTCGGGTGGCGACATCAACATTGTGCGTTACCTGAATGGACAGCACCTGACGCTGCCGGTCGTCAATGACCGAAACGGCGAACTGGCCAAGAGTTGGGGAGTAACGACAACGCCAACGTTGTTGATCGTGGCAAAAGGGGAAGTAGTGAGTACCACCAGCGGCTGGACCAGCTCAACGGGCATTGGTTTACGGCTCTGGTGGGTGAGAAAGTGGCATTACTGACAAAGGCGACCGAAAAATCAGGCCGCCTGCGTTGAACGGAATAGAGATTTCAACCAGGGTTACCCGCAGTAAACCTTGCTGATCGCGCCCTGTTTATCGCCCATAAAGTTGATGCGATTAAGATTAAAATCCATCGTCACAGCCGAGTTGTGAGGGATCGCGCGCACTGCGTGATCAAAACGGAGAGACTCAATGACTGACAGCGGTTTACCCACATACTGCTGATACTGTGATGCACCACATTGGTCCATCGCGGGGTCGACCGGCGTTGCTGACACCGTTTTTTCACTGGCCGACTGACAACCCGATAACGCCATCAGCGCGGCAATCACGGCAACTTTTCCATAAAACTTCACGGTTATTTCTCCTGTCTAAGCATAGATAAAACGGTAATACCTTAGAAAGGTTAACAGATTATAACGCTATTGCGCAGTCAGATTTCCCCTGGCACACTTGGTGCTTTGCACCTTTTGGGCGCACTCGCTGTTCATAATAAAAATCGCTATTCATTATGATTTAAGGACAAATCCCTACAGAGGATCGTCCTGTGGAACTCATCATCTTTGTCACCTTTGCTGCCATCATGACCCTGGTAGCGGTAAGCGTCCGTTAACCCTCTACCCGCGCTTCTGTATCACTCAGGAGCGCGTCAAATCATCCCGTCCTGCGATCATCACCTCCCGTCATTGGCTTATCCAGCAGCAGATTAAATGCGTCCAACGGAACGGGGCGCCCCAGCAAATACCCTTGCCCGGCATAGCAGGCGCTGCGTTTTAGCTCCTCCAACTGCTCCTGAGTTTCAATGCCTTCGGCGGTGACCTCCAGCGAGAACGCCCTGCCCAGCCCAATAATCCCTTCCACAATAGAGTGCGCCTGCGCATCCTGCGGATACCCTTCCATATAGGATCGATCCATTTTCATGCTGTCGAAAGGAAAACACTTTAGGTAGCTCAGTGACGCAAAACCCGCACCAAAATCATCCACGGCAATTTTCACCCCCATCGCTTTCAGCTCACGCATCACCGCCAGCGCGCTTTCCGGGTGCTCCATCGTAATATTTTCGGTAATTTCCAGCTCCAGCCTGGAAGCCTCAAGCCCACTCTTTTCCAGCGCGGCGGCAACCCTCAACGCCAGATTGCCATTGCGGAATTCGATCGGTGAAATATTCACAGAAACCGAGATCGCATGCGGCCAGGATGCCGCATCCTGACAGGCGCGATGCAGCACCCAGTCGCTGATATCGACAATGAGTCCGGTTTGCTCTGCCAGCGGAATAAAACTGTCCGGCATCACCAAAGCGGGCGGCTGCTGTGCCCAGCGAATCAAGGCTTCAGCCCCGGCCAGTTGGCCACTTTCCAGATGGTAGCGTGGCTGGTAGTGCAGTCGTAACTCACCGGCAGTAATGCCCCGGCGCAGCTTACGCTCCAGATCGCTGCGATGTGCCAGCAGTTGCGACATATCCCCGGTATAAAACACCCAGCGGTCACGTCCCTGGCGTTTCGATTTATACAAGGCGATATCAGCCAAACGCAGCAGCTCATCCGCCTCCATGGCATCCTGCGGTGCCAGCGCAATACCGAGGCTGGCGCCGATATACAGCTCCTGATTACCGATAAAGAAGGCCCGGTGAAGATCGTCCAGCAGCCGCTGGCAGCAGGCTTCAATATCCGCTGTCGTCTTGAGATCGGTCGCTATCAGAATAAACTCATCGCCACCGAGGCGAGCCACCAGATCGCCGACATTAAGACAACTGCGCAAACGACGTGCGACTTCAATCAGCACGCTGTCACCCGCCGCATGTCCCCATGTGTCATTGATCGGTTTAAAACGGTCAAGATCGAGGCTGATCATCACCAGCGGATGGGCAAGTGTCGGCTGTGAACGTAATTTTTCCTGCAGAAACTCCTGCATAAACAGGCGATTTGGTAACCCGGTAAGGACGTCATGTTGAGAAAGATAGTGAACCCGTGACTGTGCCTCCACTTCATGCGTGATATCCGACACCGTGCCGCGATAGCCCAACAGCTTGCCCCGCAGCATGATCGGCTTCGCAACCAGACTACAGGTACGCAGCCCGTGATGTTCAGATTGCAGGTAACATCGTAGCTGGCTGCGTGGCCCTCCGCTGTGCTGCTGCGCCACCCACTCACTGACCGCCAGCTCGTCATGACACAAAATTTCGTCAAGCAAGCGGCTCGTCGACATATTCAGACCAAAACCGGTCACCACGGAAAAGCGCCGCGAGAGATAAGTAATACGGCACGAGGCATCCGTTTCCCAAATCCAGTCGGACGTCGCCTCAGCCACATCACGAAAACGCGCTTCACTGGCCGCCAGCTCACGCTGGCTGTGCATCAGTTGCAGGAAACGTGCATCCGACAGCATCGCCGTATTCATGGCATGATTGATCACTCTTCGGGTAACCACACCAAGTACCAGCGCCGCCAGTGCCAGCAACGGCAGCAGGAACAACAGCAGATTCCGCCCCGGCTGGCTTGGGTCCCAGCGCAGCACCAGCGGCTCACCCTGACTGACGATTTCCTCGATAAAAGGCGAGGTAAAGCGATCGTGTGCATCGTGCGGTACGCGCGTATTTTCCACACCGACCGTATTACCGAAGGCACGCAGTTTGTCGGGGGTAAAACGGTACGCAAAGATCATGACGGAAGGCGTTGCAGACAAAGTCACTTCATTCGGCATTTTGCCACGCGTAATAGGAGCCGCAGCCACCAGTACCGGGGTTTCACCCATCATGATATTTTCACTGATGGCTTTATGCCCACGCGTCTGCTGGCGCGCCTGTTCGACCAGCGACAAGGCCCGGTCGCCCAGCCACGCCTCCAGCGTAAGGGACGACAGCTTGCCGTCGATCATGGCATAGCGCGTGCGGTTGTCGACATCAACGACAAACACCCCATCGTAGTGATGCTCACTAAACAAGCCGGGTCCGAGGTTTTGCTGATGCCATGCCCAGTCAGGATCAATGGTCAGGTACATATGCAGCCAGGCTTCCTGCCAAAACGCATAGTCACGCAGTTCCGTCACCATCTCACGTTGCTGTTCCTGCCAGGCATTGTGCAGTAGCTGGCTTTCCTGCCTGACGGACTCCTGATTCTGTTTCCAGGCCACGCCCACCACCATCAGCATGGAAAGAAACAGGGCACTGATTAACAACAATGCCAGCGTCATCAACGTTCTGCGGACCACTAGCGTCGCTTTTTGCCCATCCGCTAATTCATACGCCAGCACAGGAGGATGATTCATAATGAAGGCCCCTTTTATGAAACCACTCACGAACCCTTCCTTGTCCGTTTGACGCGCTTATGGCGCTGTACGTTGAACGTCAGTGCCTGTCCCCAGAAAAAAGCTATACATTAATATCGACAATAACAGGGAACTATTTAGACATTTTTATATAAACACCGGTATTGGTACTCTCTCGACAGCTTCCGTAGTGCTTGTTAACATCGCCCCCCTCCAACCGCTAGCGAGCCTGACGACCATGACACCATCGACCGACCGGGTCAGCCACACCCTGCTTTGTGCAGGCGTATTTATGGTCTGGTATGCCATTACGGTGATGGTCAGCAGTTTTCCTCATTTTGAGATGCTGAAAAGTCGCGGCCTGCTGATGCCGCTCCTCTGTCTGCTGGAATTCGCCGCCCTCGTGCCGCTTTACCGCTGGTATCAGCAACATCATACGGACATTCCGCTGGGCCAGCTGAAACCGCGCCAGATACTATTATTTACGGGTCTGCTGCTGGCGGTGATTGCCAGCCAGTCACTCTATCTGCGCCAGGAGAGCTGGATCGGCGAGCAACTCAGTCATAGCGATCTGACCCTGATAGGGTTTGCCCTGGCGGTGGTGATACTCGCTCCAGTATTTGAAGAGATCCTGTTTCGCGGTTTTATCCTTCAGGCGTTCCTGCTGTGGGCGCCACGCCAGCGCATCGCCTGCGCCCTGCTGGCGTCGGGTATTTTTGCCGCCATGCACACCCAGTACGCCCACCTGCAAACCGTGATTGCCCTGATGGTGCTTTCACTACTGTTGTGCGCCGCGCGAATAGTGTCCGGTGGTCTGAAATTGCCCATTTTTCTGCATATGCTCAACAATCTGCTGAGTATCGCCCCGCTGCTATGGCAAACGATCGGCCAGCCATGATGCCGGACAATCATCAGTTCTATAACCGTTTCCTTCAACTTATAACTTTCAAGCATAACGATAGCGAATAATCTACTATTGTTCTTATCCCCTGTTCCCTTACACTCGCGAAAAACGTCACTTCAGGAAACGTCATGAAAATTGCAGTCCCTTCTGTTATCGCCCTGGCACTGGCAGCATCCTTTGCTGCGTCGGCTGCGACCCCTGCTGACACGCTGGTGATCGCCCAGTCTATTGATGATGCGAAAAGCTTCGATCCGGCAGACGGCTTCGAACTGACCTCAGTGCAGGCCTTTACTAACCTTTATCAGCGCCTGGTCCAGTCTGACCCGCAAAATCCGATTGACCTGAAACCGACGCTGGCCACCCGCTGGACACCGGGCAGCGATAACCGCAGCATGACCTTTACCCTGCGCGAAGGGGCCAAATTTGCCTCCGGCAACCCGCTGCGCCCTGAAGATGTGATCTTCTCACTGTCACGCGTCGTGAAGCTGAACCTCGATCCTTCCTTTATTCTGACTCAGCTTGGCTGGACCAAAGAGAACGTTGACGCCCAGTTTAAGAAAATCGACGATAACCATGTGCAGATCAGCTGGAGCGCAGACGTCAGCCCGACCTACGTGCTGAGCCTGCTGGCAGCGCCAGTGTCTTCTATCGTTGACGAAAAAACCGTGATGGCGCACGAACAAAAAGGCGATCTCGGCAACAAATGGCTGGCACTGAATTCCGCAGGTAGCGGCCCGTATCAGATCCGTAAATATATCCCGCATGAAGTGGTGCTGTTCAGCGCCAATCCGACCTCCCCGGCCGGCGCACCGAAGCTGAAAAATGTCTTAATCAAAAACGTACCGGAGCCAGCGGCGCGCCGTCTGCTGCTGGAACAGGGTGATGCCGATATCGCGCGTAACCTGGGTGCCGATCAAATGGCCTCGCTGAAAGATAAACCGGGTGTGAAAACCCTCGCGGTGCCAATGGCTTCCCTCTATTACATCCAGTTCAACATTGATGCCAACCCGGTGCTGAAAAACCCGGCGCTGTGGGAAGCATCGCGTTACCTGTTCGACTATAAAGGCATTGCCAACGATCTGCTGAAAGGCCAGTTCCAGGTGCATCAGTCGTTCCTGCCGGAAGGTTTCCTCGGTGCGCTGAACGAAAACCCGTACAGCTACGACCCGGAAAAAGCGAAAGCCATTCTGAAGAAAGCAGGCCTGAGCAACGTCAGCTTTAAGCTGGCCGTCAGCAACCAGCCGCCGTACCTGGACATTGCCCAGGCATTGCAGGCCAGCTTCGCCAAGGGCGGTGTGAAAGTTGAAGTCCAGCCGGGCATCAGTTCTGAAGTGGCCACCCGCGTGAAGTCACACCAGTACGAATCCACCCTGAACGCCTGGGGCGCTGACTATTTCGACCCGAACACTAACGCCGCCGCCTTTGCTTACAACCCGGAAGATGGCAGCAAGACGCTGGCATGGCGCTCTAACTGGCACATTCCAGAGCTGAGCAAGCAGACGCTGGCCGCCACGGCAGAAACCGACAAAGCGAAGCGCGTTGAACTGTATGAAAAAATGCAGCGCGAAGTGCAGAAAAACTCGCCGTACGTCATCGGTATGCAGGCCCGTAACCTGGTGGCACTGCGCGATAACCTGAAAGGCTACGTGCAGGGGATTAACCCGGATATGGTTTACTACAGCCAGGTCACCAAGTAATGGCAGCAGCCGAAAACAACGCCGGGCCTTCTGCCCGGCTTTTCTGGCGTCGCAGCGGTGGGGCACTCGGTGCCCTGCTTTCGCTGGTGGTGACGCTACTCGGACTGCTGGTTTTCACCTTTGCCTTGTCCCATCTTTCTCCGGTTGATCCGGTCCTGCAAATTGCTGGCGACCACGCCAGCGAATCGACCTATGCCCAGGTGCGGGCCAGCCTGGGTCTGGACCAGCCAGTACCATTGCAATTCTGGCACTATCTGGAACATTTAGTGCGCGGTGACCTCGGTATTTCCAGCATCACCAATCAGCCGGTGGCCAGCGATCTGCTGCGCACCTTCCCGGCCACCATTGAACTGGCCACCTGCGCGATGATCTTTGGTGCGGTGTTTGGCATCCTGCTGGCCCTGCTGGCCGCGTGGAAACCCGGCAGCGTGCTGGATAATGTGGCGCGGATGATCTCCCTGCTCGGCTATTCGGTGCCGGTGTTCTGGCTCGGCCTGCTGGGTCTGCTGCTGTTTTACGCGGTGCTGCACTGGTCTGCCGGGCCAGGGCGTCTGGATGATATCTGGATTTATACCCTTGAACCGAAAACCGGGCTGGTGCTGATTGACAGCTGGCTATCCGGGGATATGGAGATGTTCCGCAACGCCATTGCCCACCTGTGGCTGCCGGTGGTGGTGCTGGGTCTGCTCTCGATGGCGACCATTACCCGCCTGCTGCGCGCTGCGTTGCTGGAAGAGAGCAGTAAAGAGTATGTCACTCTGGCCCGCGCTAAAGGTGCCAGCCGTGGGCGCATTCTGCTGCTGCATATTTTTCCTAACGTCCGTGGCACGCTTATCACCGTGCTGGCGCTCTCTTACGCCACCCTGCTGGAAGGCTCAGTGCTGACGGAAACCGTCTTCGCCTGGCCTGGCGTCGGGCGCTATATGACCACCGCGCTGTTCGCTTCCGATACTCCGGCGATCCTCGGCTCCACCCTGCTGATTGGCGGCTGCTTTATTGCCATCAATGCGCTGGCCGATGCGTTAACCTATCTGACCGATCCGAGAACCCGATGACGCAATCTCTCTCTGATGCTGAAAGCGTCAAGCCGCGCACGCGGCGAGCACGTCGTAATATCACATTGACCATCGGGCTGAGCCTGGTGGGTCTGCTCATTTTTGCTGCCCTGTTTGCCCCGCTGCTGGCCCCGTTTGATCCTAACGCCCAGGAAATGAGCATACGCCTGATGCCGCCGTCCGCCAGCCACTGGCTGGGCACTGACGGTTTTGGCCGCGACCTGCTTTCACGGGTGATTTACGGTGCCCGCCCCACGCTGCTGCTGGTCTCGCTGATTCTGGTGCTGACCATTCCCGTCGGCATGTTGATCGGTATCAGTGCCGGTTATCTTGGCGGCTGGAGTGAGCGCGTGCTGATGCGCATCACCGATATTTTCCTGTCACTGCCTAATCTGGTGATTGCGCTGGCGCTGGTCGCCATGATGGGACCAGGGCTGATGAACGGCGCACTGGCGCTGGCACTCACCAGCTGGCCGCCATTTGCCCGCCAGGCGCGCGCGGAAACGCTGGCACTGCGCCGTAGCGACTACCTTGCCGCTGCGCGTATGCAGGGGATTAACGGTCTGCGTCTGATGTTTGGTCATATTTTACCGCTTTGTCTGCCCACCGCCGTGGTACGTGCAGCCCTGAGCCTCGGCGGGATTATTCTCTCGGCGGCGGGCCTCGGTTTCCTTGGCATGGGCATTCAGCCACCGACCGCCGAATGGGGTTCGATGGTGGCCGAAGGCAGTAAAGTGATTTTTGATCAGTGGTGGGTAGCCGCCGTTCCAGGTGGTGCGATTTTGTTCGCCAGCCTGGCATTTAACCTGACAGGCGATGGCCTGCGTGACCGACTGGATACCCGAAATGGCAACTGATTCTTCTGCACCCATCGTGGCAGACGGTTTGACGATCCGTAGCGCTGACGGTACGGCGCTGGTGAAAAATATCAGCTTTACACTCGGCCGCGAGCGCGTGGCGCTGGTCGGGGAATCCGGCTCCGGCAAATCCCTGACCGCACGTGCGCTGATGGGGCTGCTGGCACCGTCTCTCCAGGTTCAGGCGAATACCCTGAGCATCGCCGGAGAAAATGCTCTGACGCTGAACGAACGGCGCTGGAGCCAGCTGCGCGGTAGCCAGCTTGGCATGGTGATGCAGGACCCGAAATACGCCCTGAATCCACTGCGCACCATCGGCTGGCAGGTGGCAGAACCCCTTAAGCTGCACGGCCGTTTCAGCCGGGCTGAAATCAAAGAGAAAGTCTGCGAGATGCTGGATGCCGTGGGCCTGCCGCAGCCCGCAGAGCAGATGAAGCGCTATCCGCACCAGCTCTCGGGTGGGATGGGTCAGCGCGTGATGCTGGCAATGGCATTGATCGCAGAACCGCGTTTTTTGATTGCTGATGAACCCACTTCCGCGCTCGATCACGCCATGCGCGATCAGGTGCTCGGGCTGATCCGCAATCTGGTGGAACAGCGTAATATGGGGCTTCTGCTGATCAGCCACGATCTGCAGCAGGTTTCCGAACACTGTGAACGTGTGATGGTGATGTATCAGGGCGAAGTGCTCGACCAGCTGGCGGCTGCTGAATTACCGCATGCTACACATCCTTACACCCGTACGCTGTGGTCATGCCGTCCCAATAAATCGACCCGGGGTAAACCCCTGCCGGTGCTGGATCGCGCGGCGCTGACACAGGGGCAACAGCATGATTGAGTTATCCCAACTGAGCGTGGCTCACAAGCAGGGCTACGACCTGCGTACCGTGGTACATGATGTTACGTTGTCGATCAATCCGGGCGAATGCTTTGGCCTGGTCGGCCCCTCCGGCTGTGGCAAATCATCACTGCTCTGGGTGATGGCCGGCCTGAACCCACACTGGCAGGGTGAGATGCAGCTGGCAGGCCATCAGGCGTTGCCGGGTAAGCCGTTTACCGGGCAACTCCGGCGCGACGTGCAGATGGTGTTTCAGGACCCTTACGCCTCTCTGCACCCGCGTCATCGCCTGCGCCGCACGCTGGCGGAGCCATTGAAACTGATCAAAGCGGATAATATTAATGACCGTATTGATCAGGGTTTCCGTCACGTTGGGCTGGACCCGGCAATGGCCGATCGCTACCCGCATCAGCTTTCGGGTGGCCAGCGTCAGCGCGTTGCCATTGTGCGTGCCCTGCTGCTTGAGCCGAAAATTCTGCTGCTGGATGAACCCACCTCAGCGCTGGATATGTCGGTACAGGCAGAGATCCTCAATCTGCTGAATCAGCTTAAACAGCAGGACAACCTGACGATGGTGCTGGTCAGCCACGATCCTGACGTGATCGACCATATGTGTGACCGTGCCGTGCAGATGGCACAGGGCCGCATCGTTGGTTAGTGAGGTTGTGTTTTTAACAGCTAACCATAGTCAGATCCGGCATTTCTGATCCTCACATATACGCCTATAGTCCTGATATCTCTCCCGATTCAGGACTCCATCATGCACAAGATCCTTCCTTTGTTAGTCGCCAGTACCCTGGCGTTGACCCACGGCGCTCAGGCCGCCACCCCGGCCGATACGCTGGTGGTGGCCATCTCACTCGACGGGATTATCAGCTTTGACCCGGCGGAAAGTTTTGAAACCGTCAGTAACAGCAGCCTGCGCAACGTCTACCAAACGCTGGTCTCTCCGGAGATCCGCCATGAGCGCAATCTGGTCCCTGAACTCGCCAGCAAATGGGAAGCAGGCAGCACCGAACACAGCCTGCTGTTTACGCTTAATGCCGGGAAAAAATTTGCCAGCGGCAACCCGATCACCAGCGACGATGTGATTTACTCGCTGACACGCGCAGTGAAACTGAACAAAACGCCGGTCTTTATTCTGGGTGAGTTTGGCTGGACGCCGGAAAATATTGATGCGCAGTTCACCAGGAAGAGCGATACGCAGTTTGAGCTGCGCTGGCAGTCAGCCATTGGCCGCGACCTGGCGCTACGTCTGCTGACCTCTGCCGTCGCCTCAACGGTTGACAGCAAACTGGTGAAACAGCACGTCAGCCAGCAGGATTACGGTAATAACTGGCTGCGGACCCACTCGGCAGGCAGCGGCCCTTATGCCATCAGTAAGTACGTGCCGCAGCAGGCGCTGGTGCTGGAACAGAACCCTAACGCACAGCCTGCCCCGCATCTGAAACGCGTGCTGCTGAAAAGCGTCGCCGATGCCGGCTCACGCCGACTGTTGCTGGAAAAAGGCGATGCCGATGTGGCGTACGATCTGGGTGCTGACCAGTTCGCCACACTGAAAAAACAAACCAACGTGCGCGTTGCCAGCTATCCCTCTGCGCTGATTTATTACCTCGGTTTTAACACCCAGGATAAACAACAACCGGCACTAGGTAATCCGGCACTGTGGCAGGCCGCACGCTGGCTGGTCGATTACAACAGCCTGTCCACGCAGCTGTTGAAGGGCCAGTATCAAACGCACCAGGCCTTCCTGCCAGCCGGTTTTGACGGCGCGCTGACTCATCAACCTTTCCATTACGATGTGGCGAAAGCGAAAGCGATTCTGGCAAAGGGCGGGATCAAGCCCGGCACCCGCTTCTCTCTGACCATTATCAATCAGCCGCCGTACAGCGACGTGGCGCAGGCGTTGCAGGCCAGCTTTGCCAAAGCGGATATCCAGATTGATATCCAGCCCGTGGCAGAGTCTGAACTCTGGGGAAAAATGCGTGGACGTAACTTCCAGTCCATCTTTATCTACTGGGGTGCGGATTACGTTGATGCCAACAGCAACGCCAGTACCTTCGCCTACAACGTTGAGGGAGGGCCGAAAACACTGGCCTGGCGCGTCGGCTGGAATATCCCTGAGCTGAGTGCCAAAACGCGTGCGGCAGCCGCAGAAAGTGATGTGAAAAAACGCACCGCGCTTTATCAGGAGCTGCAAACCGACATCCAGCAAAACTCGCCGTATGTGGTGTCATTGCAGGGACAGAAACAGGTGGGGTTGGGCAACAATATTCAGGGCGACTATCAGGGCGTGGGCAACAGCCTGCTCTATTTCGATCTGGTCAGTAAAAAGTAGTTGAGATCAGCGACGGGCCTTGCCCGTCGCTGAACGTCTGGTGACCTGAAACATTCTCAGGAAATCGCGGAGTCAGACGCGTGCTTATGTTTTTCAGCTTCAAAATGCGTCTTAAACTGCTCATAAATCGAGATCATATTGGCCGCATCGCCCTGCAACGGGCTCAGTTTTCCCGCGCGAACCAGTTCAATCACCAATTGTAAGGCAGCCTGCTTCGGGCTGTTGGACGGGTGTGCAATTTCATTCGACATATCAATTTCCGCTAAACCAGTGAAAAAACGCACTTTAGCAAGTTTGATCGCCCTGCGTCACCCTTTTTGCCCACCGCCAGCGCCACTCCCTGCCCCCTGCTCCGCTTGTCTTAATGTGCCTTAAGCGAGATTAATTTGATTCAGGACAAGGTAATTTCGTGCTTATAGATTAAATTTTAAGCACATCTATTGCGTTCAGGAGGGGATATGAAACGACAATTTGTTGCCTCATCTGCAGTTCGCTCTGTCGGCTACGACGCTGACAAACGGATACTGGAAGTGGAATTACTTGGTCATGGGACGTCGACTTACTGCGATGTCCCGCTGACGACCTGGCATTTTTTTATGGCAGCGCCTTCTAAAGGTTCCTTCTTCTATAATCACATCAAGCATCAGTTTTTACAGCATTAATCGCTGCGTCTTAATGCGGAAACGCGATTGTTTCCGCCTTTACTTTAGATCCAGATAAATTAAGAGTATTCTCATAGAGAAGCGCCCCCATTAACACCGATATTGCCTCCGGTTTATGACAGGTTACGGTCGTCATGCGAGAAGGTCATTGTGACCTGCGCTTATTGGCTACGATATAAAACAGGCGAATGGAGGGCACACTATGTCGCAATTTAGCGACAAAATAAAATTCACTGAACGCTACCCACTATTTCTCTTGTTTGCGGGTCTTAGCCTTTTTACGCCTTTTTCCACGGCAGAAAAAATCGTTATTTCTTTATCGCAGGAGCAGGACGGCGGCGATGCAGGGCGAGCCTGTATCTATGTTCATCAGGGTAAAGCGGAGTTTCGCATCGTCAAACCTGGTGAATCCTGCGCCCCGGAAATTACTATCAATAATCAACGCAGTTAAAACCACGGGGATTTTTGCAGGTAAACCATCAGACTTTACCCGAGATATGTTACCTTTAAGACAGTGAATACCTGCAGATGCTATGCAGTGTAGCCCTCTGGCAAAGGAATCTGTTGTTTGAAAACCCTCAATATTAAACTGTTAACGCTCATCGCCACTTATCTGGTCATTCTGTTGCATACGGCAGCGCTGCCGTTCAGCACATTTCATAGCGCCTGGTCAGTCGCGGTGATGTACGAGGCGCTGGGGAGAATTTCGTTCCCCTTATTTTTGCTGATCGCCGGTTATATCTCACTGAATAAAAAGGAATCATTGTTAAGCACGCTGAAAACCCGTGTGTTGGATCTGCTGTTACCACTGATTGCCTGGACGGTGATTTATTTTATTTACGACCGCACTATCAATGAGAGCAACACCGCCTTCAGCCTGCTGGATCTGCTCAGCACCCCGGCCTACGGGCACCTTTGGTTTATCTATACTCTGATCCTGCTGTACCTGGTGACGCCGCTGCTGAACACATTTATTCAGAACGGTAGCCAGAAGAGAATCAACTACATTATTGCCGTGTGGTTTGCACTGGCCTCCGTATATATGTTGTTTGATAACTTCAAAGTGACTGTACTGGAAAATCAGGTCGCACCGACACCCAGCAATATCGATATGGTGGTTTATCTTTCCGGATTTTATATTATTGGCGGAGTGGTTCGTCGTTATAAATTGTCACCGAAAGTCACTATTGCGTCGATTATATTTATACTCAGCGCGGTATTAACAGCAGTGATGGGGTATTCACTGTCGAAAAGCATTGGTCAGCCTAATGATATCTTCCTGTTCTACTCAGCCCCCACCATTGTCACGCTCGCGCTGGCCTGCTTCTTTATGCTGCTGAATGCCCCTTTGCAGTTTTCACGGCGCGTTAATCTGGCTATCCGCAATCTGGCAAAGCTGAGTGTCGGGGTTTACTTTGTGCATATGCTGGTACTGGAAACATTGATGCGGCTGTATCCCATCAGCTTTGATAACTACTCTGCGATTGTGACGATCCCAGCCGTGGCGCTGGTGAGTTATCTGCTGTCAGTCCTGCTGATCTCATTAATAAACTGCGTTCCGGGGCTGAAACGTCTTATCTGATACAATGACCGTTCAGGGATTGCCTGAACGGTCGCTGATGCCCGGTAGCAAACGTACCGGTTACAAGGCGAGTATCAGAACCTTGCCTCCGCAAATTTGTGCGGTTGATTGATCGCCCTGCGGGCAATCCAGTAGAGTAAAATACGTTCGTCATCCTGATCCTGATCGGCCATCGCCAGCAGCTTTAAGCCCAGCGTGGATTTGTTAACCGGCTGCCCCGTAATACTCAGGTCAACCACGGCTTTACCGATGATAGTGCACACTTCTTCTTCACTCGAAACTGATACTGCTTCTTCAGTGCTCATCTTGTCCTCCTCTTGGGTTAAAGAATAAGCATAGCAAAGTTGCACCAATAGCATGCCAGAGTCAGATCAATCTCATTTAGCGCTCACGGCTGACCCAGGGTAACTGCGCCAGCGAATGGCCACGATAGACCCATGCCGGGGGCAGATTTGCCAGTACGCGCGTGCGATTCCAGGCGAAGTAGCCGGAGAGTAACGGCTCACAAAGTGAGGTGTACTGGAACTGAACAAAGACACCATTGGCACTCAGCTGTGAGGCCGCCTGCTGCAAAATACGATGACGCACCTCATGAGGCAGCGACAGCAGCGGCAGGCCGGAAAAAATCGCATCAAACTCCCCGCTCAGCGTCTCCGCTGATTCACCACTCACCTGCAAACGCGCATCGTCAAGTGCCGCCAGCAGCGGATGAAAACGCGGGTTCGTCTCAAACGACAGCAGGCTGGCATCCGGGCGCATCCGGGTTAACAGGTGACGGGTTAACACACCATCCCCTGCTCCCAGTTCCGCAATATGCAGGCAATGCTGCCAGTCCACGGCATCTGACATGGTTTTGCACAATGCCTTAGATGAAGGAGCAATCGTGCCCGTCTTACGGGGATCGGCAATAAACTCCTGGAGATACCCGGTTTTATTTTTGATATATGACAGTGCGGATAGCAACATAAACCCTCGCTTCAATACGGCAACCTTCAGTAAGCCATAACTGGCTTAACAAGTTCTTAAAAGCTGGGCTGTTTGGCCAAAACCAGGATTAATCGCAAACTGCACGAGCATCCAGAGCAGGGATGAGTAAGCTAAGAGGATATTCTGAAAATACGTGTGGTTTTCCAGCCACACGCGGCAACGTTTCACAACCAGAGTTAATCGCATACCGCGCGGGAAAGTTCTTACTGCGTTTTCGCCACTGCACTGACATCAACTATGACAGTATTGTGACGGCAAAACAGCTCAGTTTTCACTGGATCTTTTTTCCGGCCACCGCGACTGGAGTCCCGCTGAAACCGCTGTGAGATGCCCATATCACAACACAATAAATCTCATTATCCTTCTCTGGCAGCACCTGCTGTCTCCAGACCTTAGGATAATAAAATGAAATATGTTAAATCAGTTTTTCTGCTGGTATTGCTGGCAGGCAGCGCCAACACCTGGGCCGTCACTGGGGCTGGTGAAGCAGCAGGTAGTAGCGCATCCTCCATGTCAGATGGCACTTCAGATGCCGTCGGCGTGGGCGCAGTCGCTGCGCTGTTGGGCATTGCTCTCGCCACTTCTGGCGGCGGTGATGGCTCCAACACAGGCACTACGACTACCACAACCTCTACTGTTTCTCGTTAATTTTTCTGTCACACAGCACGTAGTGAGCCGATGACTTCAGGCTCAATGGCCCTGCGAACGCAGGGCCATTTCTGCTCATCACTCTACGCCCGGCAACGCATGCAACACCTGCTCAACCTGCCGACGCTCTGCACTCTCCAGCCCCAATAGCGGGCGCGGCAATACCGGCTGGCAAATCCCCAGAATATCCGCGGCAGCATACATCACACGCAGGCTACTCAGACTCTGGAACAACTGCCATAACGGCGCCAGCTGCTGGTTAAGTTCTGCCACCCGATCGTGCTCTTCCGCCTGCGCAGCACGGGTTAATGCCAGAGCCTGCTGCGGCAATAATCCCCCCAGCACGCTAAACCACAGATCGCCTCCGGCCAGCAACGCCCCAGCCGCATGCCAGTCGCCGCTGTAGCCGACGGCAAAATCTGCGGGAAACAGCGCTCTCAGCTCCGCCACATCGTTCTGACACATATCAGCCTGTCCGGGCTGCTTCAGCGCCTGTATCTGCGGCAACGTTGCCAGCCGCTGTAGCAGCCCCTGAGTGAAGGTAAAGTGGGTGGTGCCGGGATTGTTATAGATGCATATCGGCAGACTGCTGGACTGCGCCACGGCAGAATAGTGCTGGAAGGCTTCTTCTTCACGCAGCGGCGTATAGGAGACCGGTGCCAGTAAAATACCCTGGGCTCCGGCACGTTCCGCATCTTCAGCCAGCAGGCAGGCCTCATCGGTTCGCAGCGCCCCAGCGCTGGCGACCACCGGAATGTCGGGACCAAGACAGGCCACGGCGGCCTCAATAGAGCGCTGCTTCTGTTCACGACTGAGATAAGCATACAGCCCGGTACTGCCGAGCAACCCCACTGAGTCGACCCCCGCCCGTTTCAGTCTCAACAATAGTTTTTCCAGAGCCGGGATATCAACCACGCCAGCCGCGTTCACAGGCGTGATGGGGAAAGCAGAAAGTCCGTGAAACAGCATGGAAAATGCTCCTGAGGTTGCAGAGAAAATGCGCATAACAGTGTGTAATAAAAAAACCTAAACAGCTCAGCACCGCGCATTACATGCCCTGAACTTGTCGCCTATACTGAATATCAGTCCCTGAAGGGTCAAAGGAGTGAGTGATGTTAATCGGCTTCGTATTACTCGTCAGTGCCTGTGGATATGATGCTTGCGATGCACTTCCGGTTTCCGAGCATATTTATCCCACCCGATACGCCTGTGAAGAGATGGCCGAGCGCATCCTGAAGCGTCGCCCTAATGTGGTGCTGCTGTGTGGGGAGGTTTATCGTTAACTGTTTTCTGTTGATGCGGCATCGTCCACATAACGGGTCACCGCCAGCAGGCGGTTGACATGGGTCAACAACAAATCCACATCGGTTTGTAGAAAGCCGTCGCCGCTGCTTGACGCGGTAAGTACCGCATTCTGAATATTTTCTGAGATCGAGGACGATCCCTCTTTGCCTGCGGTCAACAACAGCGCAGCAATGAGCAGGGATTGCGCTTCAACCTGAGCTGTCAGCTCTTTGGTATCCACATCCATTTTGGCGAGCTTCATTAAAATATCAATGACCAGTTGCTTCATGTCGCTATTATCCTCATCAGATTATCCGTATGAAACTACCATTCTCCCCAATCCGGGTAAACAGGACAGGCCGCAAGATAAGACAAATAACGACGATTTCCAGATAATGACTCAGCGACTGTTTTCGCCTTTATCCGATAGCGAAAACCCCACTCTGCGACCAGGCTTCTCCGATAACCGTTAAGGAGAAACTATGTTCCGCTTTATTTGCTCGCTGTTTTCAAGCCCGGAATCTCTGTTACAAGTCATGAGCCAGCGCGATATTGCTGAGTCAATTGAAGAGGGTGAACGCATCCTGATTGATGAAGATGGCTGCGCGATGGTCAATTTTTCCAGCCCGGAAGTGCATAAAGACTTTGCCCGCCACGTTAATGCACTGAAGGGGAGCTGAGATGGGAACGGCGATCTTCATGGTGTTAATGGTCTGCGGCTACTGGTACACCAGCCGCGATCTCTCCACCCGTTTCAAAATCAAACGTTCCTTTGGCTGGGATGTCTACTTCCTGGTGGCGCTGTATGGCTGCATCTTTGTCCTGCAAGGCGTGCTGGCTACCGGGCTGATCTGGTTACTGCTGCTGGCCGCATCGGCAACATTTAACGCCATTCCGTCACTGGCAGATGGCCTGCATCATCAGTGGCAAATCGAATTTATGACCTGGAGCTTTTTAGGCATTCAGGCTCCTGTGGTCATTATGCTGACCTTTGCTGTGGCCTTCTGCATTTACCGTTCAAGCTGGTCAGGCAGCGCCCGACTGGATAGCTCTGGCCGCAAAAAATTGTACAAGAAGCTCTCCCGCGCCAATGGCGTTGAGGGATTGCTGTTTCAGTGCATGGAAGAAGGAGAGCTGGCCTGGATCACGCTGAAATCACGGCGTATTTATATTGGCATGATCCATGCTGCCTCTTATGACAATGTCGCGACCGCCAACGTGGTGCTGATCCCGATGCTGAGCGGTTACCGCGAGGGCAAAAGCCTGAACTTATGCATTGAGCATAACTACAGCCGCTGGTACGCCGAACATGACATCACGCTGGATTCAGAACCGAAATCGGCGATGGCATTTCGTAAAGTGATCATGCTTGAGCAGATAGAAAGTCTGTCACTGTTTGATGCAGCCAGCGCCAGTGCGCTGGCACGCTAAATCAGAACAAAAGAGACATCAGCCAGAAACCGGCGAAGGTCATCAGCAGCGATCCGATGACATGCACCAGAATCGAAGTCATCGCCCACAGATAATTTCCTGCCTGTAGCAGTGTGACGACCTCCAGCGAGAAGGTGGAAAATGTCGTCATCCCGCCGCACAGTCCGGTGGTGATCAGCAGCTTCCAGGCCGGATCAATCCCCGGATGGCGCACAAACCAGGCCACCGTTGCACCGATAATAAAACCGCCCACCAGATTCACCAGCAGCGTGCCCGGTGGCAGATTGGGAAACAGAGAGTTCAGGCGCACGGCCAGTAACCAGCGGATCACACAGCCCGCGCAGCCGCCAATCATGACAGCCAGTAATGGTTTCAACATAAAATCCTCAGGAATGGAGAGGAAGGTGCCAACAGGCAAATGATACACGACCTGATACACCGACCTCTGGTTAAACAGAGTCAGGGTTATCAGGCGTCATCAGCCCCTTACAGGCAGGGCGGTTGGGAAAGGTGGAACACCATCACCTTGTGGCGATTAAGATAATCAGCGCACACGGGTTTTGCAAGTCGCCTGTTATGCCGCCTCCGCCGATAAAATCAACAAACTGTTGATTACTAAACATCGCGTTGATAACTTACCCCACTCTGTTCTCTGATTCTTGTTGAGCCATTATGCCAGCCCACTCCCCGGATATTGCCCGCGAACGCGCCCTGATCCTGCAAACCCTGCACGCCGCCATCACGGCGCTGGGCAACGTCGTGGGGCGCAATACTGAAATCGTTCTGCACGACCTGGAGCACCCGGAAAAATCGGTGCTGGCCATCGCTAACGGTCATATTACCGGTCGTGTGCCAGGCAGCCCGGTACTGGCCGTGCCTTTAGAGGATCAGGGGCTGCGCGCGCTGCTTAACGATAACGCACAGGCGGGCAATAATACGCCGACGGTGATCCCCGACTATCCAACCCGGGGTAAAAATGGCCAGACACTGCGCAGCGCGACTGCACTGTACCGTGACAGCAACGGCAAGCCGTTTGCCGCACTCTGTATCAATACCGATAACAGCGAGCTGCTGGCGGCGAAACGCTGCCTTGATAACCTGCTCAACGCAGACACGTCGCCACCTCAACCAGAGGAGAGCGTGGATATGGGGCAGCTGATGGCGGATATCATTGCCGACTCGCTGACGGAGCTGAATGGCAACCTGCGCGTGTCGCGTAAGCAGGCCAAACTGGCGGCGGTGCGAAAAATGCAGGATCGCGGCATGTTTATCGTCAAAGGTGGGATCGAGAAAGCCGCAGCGGCGCTCGGCGTCACCCGCTATACCATTTACAACTACCTGGATGAAATCCGCGACGAACAGTCAGGGAGCACCTCATGAGTCTGCATATCACCACCCCACTGATCACTTCACGCCCGTTAAGCCTGCTGGCAGGCCGCGAAGTGATGTTGAAAATGGAAGCGTTACAGCCACCCGGTTCCTTTAAAATCCGCGGTATTGGCCTCGCCTGTGAAAGCTATCAGCGCCAGGGGGCGCGGCGCTTTGTCTCTTCATCTGGCGGCAATGCCGGGCTGGCCGTAGCCTGGGCCGGGCGCCATCTTGGCGTGCCCGTCACCGTGGTGGTGCCGGAAACCACCCCGTTGCGGGCGCAGGAACTGCTGCGGCAGGAGCAGGCGGAGGTGATCGTACACGGCAGCTCCTGGCAGGAAGCGAATCAGTATGCGCAGTCACTGACAGGCGCACAGGATGCGTTTTTGCACCCGTTCGACGATCCGCTGCTGTGGCAGGGGCACGCCACCATGATTGATGAAGTCGCGCAGAGCGGCATGAAACCCGATGCGGTGGTGCTGTCGGTCGGCGGCGGCGGTCTGCTGGCTGGCGTGGTGGCCGGGCTACAACGTCATGGCTGGCAGGACGTTCCGGTGCTGGCCGTTGAAACAACAGGTGCCGCCTCGTTCCATGCCGCACAGGCCGCCGGGCAGAGCGTCGAACTGGCGGAGATCCGCAGCATTGCCTCTTCACTGGGCGCAAAGCGGGTGTGCGACCAGGCGCTGCGCTGCGCCAGTGAACACCCGATACACAGCCTGCTGGTGTCAGATCTGGCGGCCGTCAACGCCTGCGAGCGCTTCCTTGACGATCACCGGGTGCTGGTCGAACCGGCCTGCGGGGCCAGCCTGGCCGTGGTTTATGACCAGCATCCGCAGATCGCCGCTTATCAAAACCTGCTGGTGATTGTCTGCGGCGGTGCCACCAGCAGCCTTGAACACCTGCAAAAGATGGCCGCCACACTGCGCGGCTGAGCCTCAGTCCAGCTGGTACTGAACGGAGAGCTGGTCTTTCCCTTTTGGTGCGGATGAGTCATTTGCGCTAAAAGGGGAAATTTGTCAGCCAATTCAGCAGTTTTTTATCTCGCGCTTTTAGTCCATGCTGGATGCTACTTCCTTCTCAGAGACAACCCGATGACCAAAAATCTGAATAAAGACACCCAGGTCTGTATGTCACTGGCGGCACGGCCGGGCAATTTTGGCACCCGTTTCCATAACTATCTCTATGACGCTCTCGATCTCGATTATCTCTACAAAGCCTTTACCACCACCGATTTGAAGGCGGCGATTGGCGGCGTGCGGGCGCTGGGTATTCGCGGCTGTGCTATTTCTATGCCGTTTAAAGAGGCCTGCATTCCCCTGCTGGATGAGCTGGATGCCTCCGCGAAGGCGATCAATTCTGTCAATACCATCGTCAACACCGATGGCTACCTGAAAGCCTATAACACCGACTACATTGCCATCTTTAACCTGTTGAAACAGTATCAGGTGCCCACCGGGCTGACCTTCGCCCTGCGCGGCAGTGGCGGCATGGCAAAAGCGGTGGCCTGTGCCTTAAAAGACAGCGGTTTTCATCAGGGCTATATCATTGCGCGTAACGAAACCAGCGGCCGCGAACTGGCGGATTTGTACGGTTTTGAATGGCGCGCTGAGCTTGACGGTTTACAGCCAGGATTGCTGATCAATGCCACGCCGACCGGAATGGCGGGCGGTGCGGATGCCGATGCATTGTCATTTGATCGTGCAGCGATTGATGCCGCCAGCGTGATTTTTGAAGTGGTGGCGCTGCCAGAACTGACACCGCTGGTGCAGTACGCGCGCAGCCAGAAGAAAACAGTGATTACGGGTTCTGAAGTGTTTGCTATTCAGGCGGTGGAACAATTTGCACTGTATACCGGAGTACGCCCGGATGATGCGCTGTTTCGCAAAGCGGCGGCACATGCACGACAGGGATAAGGTGACGTGCGGGCGGCCTGTTCAGCGCTTATCCATCACCATTTTGACTGCCAGCCCGGCCAGTACCGTTCCCATCAGCCAGCGCTGGGCTTTCTGCCAGCCAGGACGGCCAGCAAGGAAGGCCGCGATGCTGCCAGCGGCAAAAACAATCAGGCTGTTCACCAGCATACTGGTCAAAATTTGCGTGAAGCCCAGCGTCAGCGATTGTGCCAGCACATTGCCCTGCTCCGGGTGGATAAACTGCGGCAACAGAGTGAGATAGATCACTGCCGTTTTGGGGTTCAGCAGATTGGTCAGCAGCCCCATTGTAAATAGCTTACGCGGGCTGTCCGGCGGCAGGTCGCGCAGTTGAAACGGCGATTTCCCGCCGAACAGCGCCTGCCAGGCCATCCACAGTAAATAGGCCGCACCGGCTAAACGCAATGCGTCATAAGCCATCGGCACCGCCATCACTAACGCGGTGATCCCCAGCGCAGCGCAGACCATGTAAAACATAAAGCCCAGCGCCACGCCGCACAGAGAGATATACCCGGCCCTGCGCCCCTGGCAAAGGGAGCGCGAGATCAGGTAAATCATATTGGGTCCGGGCGTCAACACCATCCCGAGGGCGATGGCGGCAAAGGGTAAAAGCTGGGAAGGCGTCACCATTTCAACCGCCTCTTTTTATCGGTTAAGCGCGAACGGTGTCGTCACCGTAAGCCACCCACTTGTAAGTGGTCAGTGCTTCCAGGCCCATCGGGCCACGTGCATGCAGCTTCTGGGTGCTGACAGCCACCTCAGCGCCAAGACCAAACTGGCCGCCATCAGTAAAGCGGGTACTGGCGTTGACGTAGACTGCCGACGAATCCACTTCGTTAACAAAGCGATCGGCATGCTGGATGGTGCGCGTCAGAATCGCATCAGAGTGCTGCGTGCCGTACTCACGAATATGGGCAATGCCCTCGTCCAGCGAGTCCACCAGCTTAACGTTCAGATCCAGCGCCAGCCACTCATCGCGGTACTGCGCTTCGGTGACCGCACTGACGCTGGCCGGGCCGTTGCTTAACAGCGGCAGCGAACGCGGATCGGCATGCAGTGTGATGCCTTCCTGCGCCATACGCGCACTCAGAGCAGGCAGGAATGTGTCGGCTATCGCCGCATCTATCAGCAGGGTTTCCACCGAGTTACAGGCGCTTGGGCGCTGCTTCTTGGCGTTAACGATCACGCTCAGCGCCGCATCCTGTTCAATGCTGCGATCAACATAGATATGGCAAACACCGATACCGCCAGTGATCACCGGAATGGTGGACTGCTCGCGGCACAGCTTGTGCAGCCCGGCACCGCCGCGCGGGATCAGCATATCGACGTAGCGATCGAGCTTCAGCAGTTGATTCACCAGTTCACGATCCGGGCTTTCAATCGCCTGCACCGCACCCGCTGGCAGGCCGTGCTGCTTCAGGGCATCCTGAATCACCCGCACGGTGGCACCGTTGGTGCGATACGTCTCTTTGCCACCGCGCAGGATCACCGCATTGCCGGTTTTCAGGCACAGGCTGGCAACGTCCACGGTCACGTTCGGACGCGCTTCATAAATCACACCGACGACACCCAGCGGCACGCGGCGGCGCTCAATACGCAGCCCGCTATCCAGCTTGCCGCCGTCGATGACGACGCCAACCGGATCGGCCAGACGGCACACCTGACGCACATCATCAGCAATCCCTTTCAGGCGCGTTTGATCCAGCATCAGGCGATCCAGCAGCGCGGCACTCATGCCGTTCTGGCGTGCATCCGCCAGGTCGAGTTCATTGGCGGCCAGAATGGAAGCGCTCTGCGCTTCCAGATGGTCAGCAATCGTCATCAGCACCTGATTTTTCTGCGCGGTCGACAGCACCGACAGCTGATACGAAGCGGCCTTAGCGGCCTTACCCATTTGTACAAGCATGCGTATTCCTTAAGAAACAATCATATCGTCGCGGTGGATCGCCACCGGACCATATTCATAACCTAAAATTTCGCTGATCTGCTGGGAGTGATGCCCGGCAATCATCCGCATGGCATCGCTGTTATAGCGCGATACGCCGTGGGCAACATCGCGCCCCTGCAGGCTGCGAATGCGGATCACTTCACCACGCGAGAAGTTGCCGCTGATTTCACGAATACCTTTAGGTAACAATGAGCTGCCGCGTTCCAGAATCGCCGACAGCGCGCCATCATCCACCACCAGCTCACCGGCCGGAGGCGCACCGAAGATCCAGCGTTTGCGGTTCTCCAGCGGGGTTTCAAAAGCGTGGAAGCGGGTGCCAACCGGGTTGGAGGCAATCACATCAGCAATCACGCCAGGGCGGTTCCCTGCGGCAATGATGGTGTCGATGCCGGCACGACAGGCGACATCCGCCGCCTGCAGTTTGGTCGCCATACCGCCCGTTCCCAGGCCTGAAACACTGTCGCCCGCCAGCGCTCGCAGCGCATCATCGATGCCGTGAACATCGCGGATCAGCTCGGCTTCCGGGTTATTACGCGGATCGGCAGTAAACAGCCCCTGCTGATCGGTAAGCAGCAGCAGTTTATCGGCACCGGCCAGAATGGCCGCCAGCGCAGAGAGATTATCGTTATCACCCACTTTAATTTCAGCAGTAGCAACCGCGTCATTTTCGTTGATAACGGGAACGATATGGTTATCGAGCAGCGCGCGCATGGTGTCTCGGGCGTTAAGGAAACGCTCACGATCTTCAAGGTCCGCGCGGGTCAGCAGCATCTGGCCGATATGAATACCGTAGATCGAGAACAGCTGTTCCCACAGCTGGATCAGACGGCTCTGCCCCACCGCAGCCAGCAGCTGCTTTGAGGCGATGGTCGGGGGCAGTTCCGGGTAGCCAAGGTGCTCACGCCCCGCCGCCATCGCGCCAGAGGTCACAATCACAATCCGATGGCCCGCGGCATGTTGCTGTGCGCACTGACGCACCAGCTCCACGATATGTGCCCGATTCAACCGACGCGATCCGCCGGTCAGTACGCTGGTCCCCAGTTTCACCACCAGGGTCTGGCTGCTGCTCATTATTTCCTGCCATTTCGTAAAAAAGAGTACAAAGAAACGTTTTAGCAGGTGTGGTGCCCGAAGCCAACAGCCAGCGCGGGAAAAGGACGAAAAAGCCCTGACCACTTGCTAGTCTAAAAGTTCGCAATTAACAATAAATGTTTAAAACTGTAATAAAACTTTAATGGAGAAAGGGTAAAAAGTCCGTGCTTCGAACAGAGCCTTCGGGCCGTTTATTAATTTTACTCTTTCGGGATTGATAGCAAAATGATGAAGAAAAGCGCACTGGCAATCTTAACCGCAGCTCTGGCCCTGTCCACCGCTGCACAAGCCGCAGAAGTCTATAACAAAGACGGCAACAAACTGGATTTCTACGGCAAAGTTAAAGCAATGCGTTATATGAGTGATGCGGAAACTAACGCCGGCAACAACGCTGACAAATCTTATGTTCGCATCGGCTTCAAGGGCCAGACCCAGATTAACGACCAGCTGACCGGTTACGGCCAGTGGGAATATAACTTCAACGCCAGCAACTCCGAAGGCGGTGCTGATGCGCAAACCGGTAACAAAACCCGTCTGGGCTTTGCCGGTCTGAAACTGAAAGATTTCGGTTCAATCGACTACGGTCGTAACTACGGTGTGATCTACGACGTGGAAGCCTGGACCGATATGATGCCTGAGTTTGGCGGCACCGGTTACACCCGCGCTGACACCTACATGCTGACCCGCGGTAACAGCATGCTGACCTACCGTAACAATGATTTCTTCGGTCTGGTGGATGGCCTGAAATTTGCCCTGCAATACCAGGGTAAGAACGATGCATCAACCTCTTCCGGTCGTAGCGGCAACGTATCTAACGGTGATGGCTACGGTGCTTCCGTTGCTTACACCATCGTTGATGGTCTGAGCGTAAATGGTGCAGTTTCTTCTTCGAACCGTCTGATTGGTACTTCTCAGAAAGAGAACCAGTACGGTTCAGGTGACAAAGCTGAGGCCTGGGCAACCGGTCTGAAATATGACAACAACGGTGTTTACCTGGCAACCACCTACGCTGAAACACGCAACATGAACCCGATCAGCGTCCCGGGCAGCTTTAGCAATAATGTTGTGAACCAGAACGGTTACGCCAATAAAGTTCAGAACTTCGAAGTGGTTGCGCAGTATCAGTTCGATTTCGGCCTGCGTCCGTCCCTGGCTTACGTTCAGACCAAAGCCAAAGATGTTGAAAACGGTGTGGGTGATGCAGATATGGTGAAGTTTGTTGATGTGGGCGCGACTTACTACTTCAACAAAAACATGTCGACCTTCGTCGATTATAAAATCAACTTGCTGAACGATGATAACAAACTGGGTATGAATACCGACGATATCGTTGCTGTGGGTGTGATGTACCAGTTCTAATCCCTTTAACGCTGTGACACGCCACTGCCGCAGCGCTGAATGATTTACCCCTCGTTATGTGTCTAAAACAAAGGCTGGAGCAATCCAGCCTTTTCTTATTGGGGTCAGAAATAAACAGGCAGGACTAGGCGGTCAGTTTAACCGGCTGGTCAGCAAAACCCTCGGCCGGGATCAATCCCAGCTCTATCTCTGCTAACAGCGCCTTTAAACGCTCATGAAAGTTACGTAACGTCTCTTCAAGACGGGCATTATTATCCTTACCCTTTACCGTGCTCGGCTTCCAGTTGCCTTCTTTATCAAACAGACCAAAGTGGTACTCATAGGTGAAATGGTCAGTTTTGGCTTCCAGCTCCATCCACCAGCCCCAGAACTCACGCAGTTCCGGTTCAGGTTTCACATTGACGCAAACGGCCAGGCAATCAAAGAAAAAGCGCTCGCCTTCGCACTTGCCTTCACGGATGTAAGGACCTAAAGAGTGAAAGCGCTTGATCAGCCGACTCTTAGGATGTCCACTCGGTAACGTCATCGTTCAAACCTCCATAATTGAGTCTATAGTTGTAGCAAACTATTGAATATTCGCAACTCATACGTCTAAGTGCTGTGCCAGCCAGTCACAAATGTCACGCAGGCCTTTATCAAAATTCGCCATTGCCGGGGAGGTATTGATCTTTAACAAACGGCCAGAGCTGGAGGAGTTGGTGATCAGCCGGGATTCTTCTTCCGGGCTAAACGGATCGTGAGCCCAGTAACCGGAAAGCATCGGGGTCGGGCAACGGCGGCCCAGAAGCCCCTGAATTTTCAGTGAGAAACGGCTCAGTTCAGTGCGTAATGCGCTGTCGGATGTCCCTGACATGCCAAGGCGACTCGCCAGCATATCCATATACATCTCAGGGACGCGATCCTGCAAGTTGGTATCGCTGAGCAGGCTGTGTACCACGGGGCCAAGGCAGGCGACGCCGCGCAGACGCTGACTTTCCAGATAGGCCAACCTGACCGCAACGTTGGCACCAAAGCGGAAACCAAAGGCGGCCACGCGCGTGTGGTCTATCCAGGCCACATTTTCCATCTGACGCAGCACCTGCTGATGCAGGAAGCTGGAGTCCTGGGTCAGTTTCCATTTAGAGGAAAAGCCCACCGACGGCATATCGAGCGTCAGCATCGCAATGCCACGCGGGGCAAGGTAGTCATGGAACAGACGATAATGGTCGCTTTGCAGCGCATCAAGGCTGCCACACAGCAGCACGGTCGGATAAGGGGCTTTCGCGTCCGGCGGCATATGCAGGAAACCGGTCACCGGGCTGCCACCAGGAATAGCAAACTCCAGAGCTTTCAGTTCGCCAGGCAGACGGTGAGTGGCTTCTTCATAAGCCCGGCTCGCCAGCACTTGCGCCTGCTCTGCCAGTTCATCCTCTTTCAGATGCGGATAGCCCGCCACGCTGTAAAGGTGCGCCGCATGCAGCCAGTACTGGCCGGCTTGCTCATCATCATCACATTCGCTGGCCTTCTGCTGCCAGAGCGCTGCCTGTTTTGACCACTCATAGATCCAGTTACCGCCGCGATACCCCATCACCGTGTCCAGCAGCTGATCGTCGGTATGCTCAACGGTGCTGACAGCGATACGTGCCAACACTTCACTCACTTCCTGCGGCGTCAGCCCGCGCCAGGTCCACAGCAGGCGATTAATCATGCGATACCAACCCGCATGGGTTACACCATCCAGCGTAGACTGAATGCTTAACGGACGATGATGATGCAGACGTCGCACCAGCGATGAGGTTTCCGGGTGTTTAAAGCGCGGTTTGAAGAGTTCTTCGCTGAGGTTTTTCGGCGACATAGCAGGGCGATCCTCTGGCGTACGGGTAAGATTCGAGTCTACCGTAGCAGGGGAGTTCACGCGAAGGGTAAAAACAGACGTGCCCGACAGAATCGGGCACGCGTTGATCTAACACACTAAATCTTGCCGATTATAAAGCGAAGTGATCAGCTTTTAACCAGCGGGGGAATATAGGCAATGCCCATATCCCACGGCTGTTCAATCCAGGTGTTTTGCGGGATGTCGATAACATAATCATCCACCAGCGGGCGTCCGGCTGGTTTAGCGAAAATCGTCACGAAATGCGCTTTCGGGTACATCTCACGGATAGCCTGTGCGGTGCCACCGGTGTCCACCAGGTCATCGATCACGATGAAACCTTCACCATCCCCTTCTGCACGCTTCAGCACGGTCATTGCGCGCTGGTTGTCGTGATCGTAGCTGGAGATGCAAACGGTGTCGACGTGGCGGATACACAACTCACGCGCCAGTAAGGCGGCAGGTACCAGACCACCACGGCTGACGGCAATAATGCCTTTCCACTGTTCAGCAGGCAGAAGGCGCTCGGCCAGTTTACGGGCATGGATTTGCAGCATGTCCCAGGTGACGATGTATTTTTCACTCATTAAAAGAATCCCGACCAATGAAATTGGCTTAAAAATTGTGCAAGGGGAGCGGTTGCGCAAAATTATAGTGATCTGAGGCACTAAAAACCAGCCCGCTGCACCCGGTATCCCCCTTTTTTCCTGGGGCATCGTGAGCATGTGTCAGAAAACGGTGATATTCTTTTGCCATCGCGTCAGATTCGCTGACGGGAATTTTCCAACCGATATCAATGCATGCCTCCTGCCTGCACGGCAGAAAGGTGGTGCTGACACAGGAGAGTTATCGTGTCTGAATTGTCTCAATTATCCCCGCAGCCACTGTGGGATATTTTTGCCAAAATTTGCTCCATTCCCCATCCTTCTTATCATGAGGAACAACTGGCTGCCCATGTGATTGCCTGGGCGACGGAGCAGGGTTTTTGGAATGAGCGCGACCAGGTGGGTAACATCCTGATCCGTAAACCTGCCACACCGGGTTATGAAAACCGTCAACCTGTGGCGCTGCAGGCGCACCTGGATATGGTGCCGCAGAAAAACAACGACACGGTGCATGACTTTACCAAAGACCCGATTCAGCCGTGGATCGATGGCGAGTGGGTGAAAGCACGCGGCACCACGCTGGGTGCCGATAACGGTATTGGTATGGCTTCTGCACTGGCCGTACTGGCCGACAACAGCCTGGAGCATGGCCCGCTGGAAGTGTTGCTGACCATGACCGAAGAGACCGGAATGGTAGGTGCCTTCGGCTTGAAAGCGGGCTGGTTGCAGGCCGATATCTTGATCAACACCGATTCCGAAGAGGAAGGTGAGATCTATATGGGTTGTGCCGGTGGTATCGACTTTACCAGCACACTGCCGCTGACCCGTGAAGCGGTTCCGGCCGGTTATCAGACGGTGAAGCTGACGCTGAAAGGCCTGAAAGGCGGCCACTCCGGTTGTGATATTCACGTCGGCCTGGGCAACGCCAACAAACTGCTGGCGCGTTTCCTGTTCTCCCATGCGGCGGATCTCGACCTGCGTCTGGTGGACTTCAGCGGCGGTACGCTGCGCAATGCGATCCCGCGTGAAGCGTTCGCCACGCTGGCAGTGCCTGTTGCCAGCCTCGATAAGCTGAAGTCGCTGGCAGCCAGCTATCTGTTGACGCTGCAAAATGAGCTGAGCCTGAAAGAGAAGAATATTGCTGTGGTGGTCGAGGATCTGGCCCACGCGGAGCAGGCTCTGAGCACGACCAGCCGTGATACGTTTATTGCCCTGCTGAACAGCACCCCGAACGGCGTGATCCGTCAATCAGACGTGATGAAAGGCGTGGTGGAAACCTCACTGAACGTCGGCGTGGTGACGTTTGAAGGCAATGAAGCGAAGATCAACTCGCTGATCCGTTCACTGATCGACAGCGGTAAAGAGTACGTGGTGGAAATGCTCACTGCGCTCGGCCAGCTGGCCGGGGCGAAAACCCTCGCCAAAGGCAGCTATCCTGGCTGGCAGCCGGACGCCACCTCACCGGTGATGGCGCTGGTGCGTGAAACCTATGAAAAACTGTTCGATAAAACCCCGAACATTCAGGTGATCCACGCTGGTCTGGAGTGCGGTCTGTTTAAAGAACCTTACCCAAAGATGGACATGGTCTCAATTGGGCCGACCATCACCGGGCCACACTCCCCGGATGAGCAGGTGCATATTGCCAGCGTTGGCCTGTACTGGCAGTTGCTGACCGCGCTGTTGAAGGCGATCCCGGTTAAGTAATTTCCGTGATGGCAGACGGGCGGACCGAAACAGAAGGTCCGCCCCTACAACAATCTCGATCCGCCCTGACCATCCCAACAACAATCTCGATCCGCGTAGGGGTCAGGCATGCCTGACCCGCCGTTATAACCCCAACAACAACTGCCGTTCCAGCTGCGGGTCCAGCAGCGTCACATGTAGTCCAACCAACCTTACGCCGCGCCCTGCCCGCCGCTCATCCCAGGTGCTTCGTGCCACGGCAATCAAATCGTCTTTATTCAGCACCGGCCAGACATGCTCCTGCGTGGTCTGCTGGAAATCGGTAAACTTCAGCTTAACCCCCTGACGGGCAATCTGGCGATCCGGTTTAATGTGATCCAGCCGCCGGGCCAGTTCGTCGTACAGCAGGTCGATAATCGCCAGACAGGCTTCCCAGCTGTGAATATCCTCTGATAGCGTGCGCTCCACACCGAGGGATTTACGCTCGCGGGTGGTGATCACTTCCCGGTCATCAATGCCATTACTGCGCTCCCACAGCACGCGGCCAAACTTACCAAATCGCCTCAGCAAGGTGACCAGATCGGTGTTCTGCACATCGGCACAGGTGTTCAACCCCATCTCTTCTAACTTACGTGCCGTGACTTTTCCCACGCCGGGAATTTTTGCCAGCGGCAGGGCAAGCAGGAAGTCAGGCATCTGCTGTGGCGTGATCACAAACTGGCCGTTGGGTTTATTCATATCGGAGGCGATTTTTGCCAGAAACTTAATCGGCGCAATCCCGGCTGACGCGGTGAGATCCAGCTCCTGCTGGATGGTGTCGCGGATCTCACGCGCAATGAGTGTGGCCGATCCCTGACAATGCAGGCTGTCAGTGACATCCAGGTAAGCTTCATCGAGCGACAGCGGTTCAATCAGAGCGGTATAGCGGGAAAAGATATCACGAATATGGATGCTGGCTTCTTTATAGGCGTCATAGCGCCCCCGGATCACCGTCAGGTGCGGGCAGAGCTTAAGCGCCATCGCCGTTGACATCGCACTGTGTACGCCAAATTTTCGCGCCGGGTAGTTCGCCGTGCTGATCACGCCGCGCTGTTTTTCACTGCCGCCAATCGCGATGGGAATATCGCGCAGGCTCGGGTTATCGCGCATCTCCACTGCGGCAAAAAAGCAGTCCATATCCACGTGAATGATTTTGCGCATAGCCCCCTCCGATAACACTGTATAAGTATACAGTCAAATTATCAGAGTTCAATACGTAGCGGGGCACGCATAAATTAAGGTTTTTATTCTTCGCTATCTTGATAAAAAAATAGACAATGCTAAGGTGACGCAGCGATAGCGGAATTATCCGATATTGTCAGTACAGACGCCTTCCGGCGTTGCTTTCAACCCCTACATTTCAAGGGAACCAGAATGGGCAAAATCGCACTGCTGTTTGCGATGATTTTTCTGCCAGCCGTTGTCTTCGCCAGCGTACCGGATTCGGTTACTCCATTGGCGCCGGTAAGCAAAGAGTTAAAGAAACAATTACTGGGTACTCCCGTGTACCTGCAAATATTCAAAGAAGAGCGCACACTTGAACTGTACGGCAAGATCGGCAACGAATTCCGTCTACTGAACAGCTACCGCATCTGCAATTTTTCGGGTGGTTTAGGGCCAAAGCGCGTCCAGGGCGACTTCAAAAGCCCGGAAGGTTTTTACAGCGTGGGGCTTTCCCAGTTAAAACCCGACAGCCGCTTTTATCGCGCAATCAACGTCGGGTTTCCGAACGAATACGATCGCCAGCAGGGTTATCAGGGGAAATATCTGATGATTCACGGCAACTGCGTGTCAATTGGCTGCTATGCCATGACCGATGCCTATATGGACGAAATTTATCACTATGTGGAAGCGGCACTGCGCAACGGCCAGCAACGCGTTGAAGTCAGCATTTACCCGTTCCGCATGACCGATAGCAACATGCAGCGCCATCGCTACTCCACCTACATCAATTTCTGGAAGCAATTGCAGCCGGGTTACGCGCAGTTCGTGCAGACCAAACAGCCTCCGGCAGTCAATGTCAGCGATGGCAAGTACGTACTGAGCCGCCCGATGACAGGCAACTCAGGCGCACAGGAATCAGCGCTCGCGCTCACCCAGGCAAAATAACGCCCATTCACCTGGCTCAATCTTGTGCCAGGTTTCATTCGCCGTCAGCGGCTGAGTGGCAACCACTGTGACCACGTCATTCGGCGTGGTCTGCTTCTGAAAATCAATTTCCACATCCTGATCCAGCAATTTGGCTTTGCCGAACGGCGCACGTCGGGTGATCCAGAACAGATTGGTCGAACAGAACGCCATCAGATAGCGACCGTCCGACAGCAGCATGTTAAACACCCCTTTTTCACGCATCTCCGCCGCCAGTTCCGCAATATAGCGGAAAACGGCTGGCCAGTTGCCCGGCGTACGCGGATAGCGCGTGGTCAGCTTATGCAACAGCCAGCAGAAGGCCAGCTCACTGTCGGTTTCGCCAACGGGACGATAAGGCCCGGTATCGAGGTTTTTATAGCCTTTAAGCTGCCCGTTGTGCGCGTAGGTCCAGTTGCGCCCCCACAGCTCGCGGGTAAACGGGTGGGTATTTTCCAGCGACACTTCACCCCGGTTCGCCTGACGAATATGCGCCACCACCGAACAGGACTTAATCGGATACTCCTGCACCAGTCGGGCAATCGGCGATTGAAAACTGGGCTGGGGATCTTTAAATGTGCGGCAGCCTTTCCCTTCGTAAAAGGTAATGCCCCAGCCATCTTTATGCGGACCCGTTCCGCCGCCGCGCTGCACCAGCCCGGTAAAGCTAAAACAGATATCCGTCGGGACATTCGCGCTCATCCCAAGTAGTTCGCACACAGGATTACCTCGTGAAAATAGATTCTATCCCCAATGGATTTCACGTTGCAGGAAGGCGGCAAACGAGTGAATCCCCGGGAGCTTACACGAGTAAGTGACCGGGGTTCACGAGAGCAGCCAACGCATCTGCGGCGTGAAAGATGAAGGGGATTATTTGACCATTTCTTTTTCGATAAGCAGCATCAGGATATGAATCACTTTGATGTGAATTTCCTGAATACGGTCAGCATAGCCGAAATGCGGCACACGAATTTCCACGTCAGCCACGCCATCCATTTTGCCGCCGTCTTTACCGGTCAGGGTGATCACTTTCATCCCTTTGGCACGCGCCGCTTCAACCGCTTTAATAATGTTGCCGGAGTTGCCAGACGTGGAGATCCCTAACAGCACATCCCCTGCTTTACCCACGGCTTCAATGTAGCGAGAGAAAACAAAATCATAGCCAAAGTCATTGCTGACGCAGGACAGGTGGCTGACATCAGAAATCGCAATCGCCGGATAGCCAGGGCGGTTTTCACGGTAGCGCCCCGTCAGCTCCTCAGCAAAATGCATCGCATCGCAGTGGGAACCGCCATTACCACAGGAGAGCACCTTCCCACCCGCTTTAAATGAATCAGCCAGCAGCACGGCCGCGTGCTGGATCGCCTCGATGTTTGCATCTTCACTAAGAAATTTATTCAGCGTCTCTGCCGCTTCGTTCAGCTCGGCACGAATGATGTCCTGATACATAGGGATGTCCTTTAAGGAAAGAGTTACTGTAGGAGTTTATCAAGTTGCCAGAGAGCCGGGAAGCGATCTCCCCGCCCCCCGGAGGGATTAACGCTTCGTGCCGCCGCTTTGTGAGCCAGGTTGTAATTATTATGTAAACAGATTGCACCTGAAGCCGTGGTAATCTAAACATATACCCAACAGGTCGGACCTCTTACTACTTACGGAGCACATGTTATGATGGTTCTCAGTATTGTGGCGACGATCGTGCTGATTGGCGCCCTGTTTTATCACCGTATCAATCTGCTGGCTGCCAGTGCTGCCTTGCTGTTCTGGACTGCTGTCCTCGGCTTTTCCGGTTTGTGGACGCTTTGGCTGCTGGTCCCGCTGGTGCTGATTCTGCTGCCGTTTACGCTTCTGCCAGTGCGCCAGGCGCTGTTCAGCAAACCGATACTGAACACTTTCCAGAAAGTGATGCCGCCGATGTCACGCACCGAAAAAGAAGCCATCGATGCTGGCACAACCTGGTGGGAAGGCGATCTGTTCCGCGGTACGCCAGACTGGAAAAAACTGCATGCCTACCCGCAGCCGCGACTGACGCCGGAAGAGCAGGCGTTTATTGACGGTCCGGTTGAAGAAGCCTGCCGCATGGCAAATGACTTCCAGATCACCCATGAAATGGCCGATCTGCCGCCGGAGCTGTGGGCGTATCTGAAACAGCACCGCTTCTTCGCCATGATTATCAAGAAAGAGTACGGCGGCCTGGAATTCTCGGCCTACGCTCAGGCAAGCGTGCTGCAAAAACTGTCTGGCGTCTCCGGGATTCTGGCGATCACCGTGGGTGTGCCTAACTCCCTTGGCCCCGGCGAACTGCTCCAGCATTACGGTACGGAAGCGCAGAAAGATCACTATCTGCCCCGCCTGGCACGCGGCCAGGAGATCCCCTGCTTTGCCCTGACCAGCCCGGAAGCGGGTTCCGATGCCGGAGCCATCCCCGATGTCGGCGTGGTATGCATGGGCGAATGGGAGGGTCAGCAGGTGCTGGGTATGCGCCTCACCTGGAACAAACGCTATATCACCCTTGCGCCTATTGCGACCGTGCTCGGCCTGGCGTTTAAGCTTTCCGACCCCGACCATCTGCTGGGTGAAACGGAAGAATTAGGCATCACCTGTGCGCTGATCCCCACCCAGACGCCGGGCGTGGAGATCGGCCAACGTCACTTCCCGCTCAACGTGCCATTCCAGAACGGCCCAACGCGCGGCAAAGACATCTTTGTGCCGATTGATTTTATTATCGGTGGCCCGGAAATGGCCGGACAAGGCTGGCGGATGCTGGTTGAATGTCTGTCAGTTGGCCGGGGTATTACTCTGCCTTCTAACTCTACCGGCAGCCTGAAAAGCATTGCGCTGGCGATTGGCGCATATGCGCATATTCGTCGTCAGTTCCGCCTGCCGATTGGCAAAATGGAGGGGATTGAAGAACCGCTGGCGCGCATCGCCGGTAACACCTGGGTGATGGATGCCGCCGCCACGCTGATCACCAGCGGCATTATGCTCGGTGAAAAACCCGCAGTGCTGTCTGCCATCGTGAAATACCACTGTACCCATCGCGGCCAGCGGGCGATTGTCGATGCCATGGATATTGCGGGCGGTAAAGGCATTATGCTCGGCAGCAGCAACTTCCTTGCCCGTGCTTATCAGGGCGCACCAATTGCCATTACGGTGGAAGGCGCAAACATTCTGACCCGCAGCATGATTATCTTCGGCCAGGGTGCCATTCGTTGCCATCCTTACGTGCTGGAGGAGATGGCGGCAGCGCAGAATAATAATGTAGCTGCCTTTGATAAAGCGCTGTTCAGCCATATTGGCCACGTAGGCAGCAATACGCTGCGCAGCCTGTGGCTGGGGCTTACCGGGGGCCGCACTAGCGCCTCACCAACCCGCGATGCCACCCAGCGTTACTATCAGCACCTGAACCGCGTCAGTGCCAACCTGGCGCTGCTGTCAGATGTCTCAATGTCCGTACTTGGCGGCAGCCTGAAACGCCGTGAACGTATTTCGGCGCGTCTTGGCGATATCCTGAGCCAGCTCTATCTGGCCTCTGCGGCGCTGAAACGCTATGAGGATGAAGGACGTAACGAAGCCGATTTACCGCTGCTGCACTGGGGCGTGCAGGACGCACTGAATCAGGCCGATACCGCCATCGACGACCTGCTGCGCAACTTCCCGAACCGCCTGGTAGCGGGTCTGGTGCGCGCGGTGGTGTTCCCGACTGGCCGCCACAGCCGGGCGCCATCTGACCGACTGGATCATCAACTGGCGCTTATTTTGCAGGTGCCATCGGCCACCCGCAGCCGCCTGGGGCGCGGTCAGTATCTCGCACCAAGCGAACATAACCCGGCAGGCCAGCTGGAAGAAGCGCTGCAGGATGTGATGGCCGCAGAGGTGATCCATGATCGCCTGTGTAAACAGCAGAAAAAACATCTGTCGTTTACCCGGCTGGATGCCCTGGCAGCTCAAGGTCTGGAGGCTGGATGGATCACACAGGAAGAAGCCGACATTCTGATCCGTGCTGAAGTCAGCCGTCTGCGCTCCATTAACGTCGATGAATTCGCCGCTGATGCGCTGGCAACTCAGCCGGTCAAAGCCCCGGCAACTGTGCCGCGTAAGATTGAAGCCGCGTAAAATCAACAGGGTGGCCAGAAATGGGTCACCCTTTTTTTATTCCATCATTAATACCGATATTAAATATTAGCGCGCTATTGATCCGATCCCTCTTTTTATTCCTCCTCCCCCGGTCTTAATTTTAAACTAATAAAACTCGCTTATATTTCCTGCTAAAGCACATCGCTTTCCTCTGGGGGAATAATAATGACTGAAACGCAGCAGAACTTGAGTAAAATCCCGGCGATAACCGCCATCTTCTGGTTAATCAAAATTGCGGCAACCACGCTGGGTGAAACTGGGGGGGATGCAGTGACCATGTCCATGAACCTCGGTTATCTGACAGGTACGCTAATCTTTGCAGTGATCTTTATTGCGGCCGTGATTGTTCAAATTAAATCGCCGCGTTTTAACCCCTACATTTACTGGTTTACTGTTATTGCCACCACCACAGTGGGGACGACGCTGGCCGACTTTGCCGATCGCTCTTTAGGCATAGGTTACCTGGGTGGCTCTATTATTCTCAGCATGCTGCTACTCACCTCGTTATTATGCTGGCGCGCAATGTGTGGCACCGTGTCGGTCTATTCCGTGAATAACCGACAGGCAGAGATCTTTTACTGGGTCACGATTATGTTTTCCCAAACGCTGGGGACGGCGCTGGGCGACTGGACCGCAGATTCGGCCGGAATGGGTTATCTGGGTGGGATCGTGATTTTTGTTGTAGCACTGGTGGCTTTGCTGGGGTGTTATCTGTTTACCCGCTGGTCACGCACGGCGATTTTCTGGGCCGCTTTTATCCTGACGCGTCCACTCGGGGCGGTGGTCGGAGACTTCCTGGATAAACCGCTGGCACACGGTGGGCTGGAGTTAAGCCGTTACGGCGCCTCCCTCACGCTGATGCTGTTTATTGCCGTCTGCCTTCTGCTGCTGCCACAACGCTCTGCGCAGCGCGAAACGGCGTAACAAAACGCGGCGATCTGAAAGGCAAAGGGCCAATCGTAAAAACGGTTGGCCCTTTGCTATTACCCGCCGTATTCTCAGCCGTTCTGGCGGATACGTGCAATCAATGCTTCCACATCCGGCACATGGTCAGCCAGCAGGATCAGGCTGCGTCCCAGAATAATCGCCTGGCGCACGCATTCGATGCGCATCGCTTCATCTTCGATCTTCTTGATATCTGCCACCTGCGACATCCCCACGGTACGGCGGATCAGCTCGGTGCCGCAGTAACCAATGGTATCTCTCCACACCTTACGCAGGAACTCACGGGAGTAGCCTGGCACGGCCAGCGCACGATCACGGCTCTTCTCTGCCGCCAGCGCCAGGAAGCCCTCGGTGAAACTCAGCCACACTTCACGCACATCGTTAAGACGATTTTCACGTGCAGCGGCCGCTTCACGCGGTGGCAGCAGCCCCGGTGCCGCGCAGTAGCTGATCAACAGATTGCCCAGTGCGCTACCGATGTCAAAGCCCATCGGGCCGTAGAAACCGAACTCCGCATCAATCACCTTCAGGCGGCCTTCCTTCACGAAGATCGAACCGCTGTGAACATCCCCATGCAGCAGGGCTTCAGCGTGGCCGTAGAAACGATGCTTCAGGCCGCCAACGGCGACTCTTAAGGCCTCATCATCACGCAGGGACTCCGCCAGCGGCTCCAGCGCACGCGGGTAGGCATTACGCTCATGAACTTCGTAGGGTTCATTGAAGAACAGCTCTTCGGTGATATCGCACAGCTCCGGGTTGGTAAAACGGATCACGTCCGCTTTTTTCTGGTACGGATGCTGGAAGAAATCAGAGGTATGGAACAGGGTTTGCGCGAGATACTCACCCAACTGCCCTGCCGCCTGCGGATATTCAACGCCGTTCACCAGCTCGGTACGCCAGATGGCATGGTCAGAGAGATCTTCCATCACCATCACCGCCAGTTCAGGATCGTAATGCAGGATGTTGACCGTATGCTGCGGGCAAAATTTGCCGTGCTCAATCAGCACTTCGGCTTCCAGCCGCGCACGGTCGAGGGTGAGAGGCCAGGATTCGCCCACGCAGCGCACATAAGGCAGCGCCTGTTTGACGATCACCCGGCTGACGCCTGCCGTATCAAAAATCTTGAACACCAGGTTGAGGTTACCATCGCCCACTTCCTGCGAATCAACCAGCGACTCGGGATTCGCCACGCCGCCAAACTGGCGAGCATATTCCACGGCATCCGCTGCGGTGAACGTACGGTATTGCGACATTGATCTGCCCCTCAAAAATAACCCATGTTTCGTTGTAATAAGCCGTTCAGACGTCTATACATCCGTTAGCCATGTTGGCACAATATGATGCATTAAAGCAACCAGGATTTAACTCATGCAAACACTCAGTACCACCAGCTTACAGGTTCGTGATAATCAGCTTTGGATCCTCGACCAGCAGGCCCTTCCACAGCAGAAAATCTGGTGCCCGACACCGGATGTTGCCGAGCTGGTGGGTCATATTAAAGCCCTGCGTGTGCGCGGCGCTCCGCTGATCGGGCTGTCTGCCAGTCTGTTGCTGGCCCTGCTGGCCGAAAACGGCATGGCAAAACCGCAGCTGGCTGAGGCGCTGGAGGTGCTGCGTGCTTCGCGTCCGACGGCGGTGAACCTGATGAATAACCTCGACCGCATGAAGCTGGCCCTGGCGCAGGACGATTTCGTCAGCGCACTGAGCACGGAAGCCCTGCGTCTGATCGATGAAGATAAAGCGCTCTGTGACAGCATTGCCGTGGCGGGTAGCGCCCTGATTACCCCCGGCAGCCGTTTGCTGACGCACTGCAATACCGGCGGGCTGGCAACCGCAGGCGTTGGCACCGCGTTAGGGGTGATTGCTCGCGGCTGGCAGGAAGGCACCGTTGCCAGCGTCTGGGTCGATGAAACCCGCCCGCTGTTGCAGGGTGGCAGACTGACCGCCTGGGAACTGGGTGAACTGGGTGTTCCTTATCGTCTGATCTGTGACTCGATGGCTGCCAGCCTGATGGCTCAGGGACAAGTTGATGCTATCTGGGTGGGTGCTGACCGCATCGCTGCCAACGGTGACGTGGCGAACAAGATTGGCACTTACAGCCTGGCGGTACTGGCGAAGTATCACAACATTCCGTTCTACGTGGCGGCACCGCATACCACGCTGGATCGCGAATGCCCGAACGGGGATGCCATTCCAATTGAGCAGCGTGCTGCCCGCGAAGTGACCGGTGTGGCCGGAAGTTTTGGGGATGTACAGTGGGCGCCAGAAGATGCGCAGGTATATAACCCGGCGTTTGATGTAACGCCTGCATCACTGATTAGCGGCTGGGTGCTGGATACCGGCGTCGTGACCCCTGCGCAGGTAGAAGCGGGTGAGTTTCAGCCACGACTTTAATGATAAATTTTCGGGCGAGGCATGCCTCGCCCCTACGTTTATGCCGTTACGGTAAACGCGGATACGCATCGGCAATGGTATCGCCGGTAAACTTCGCGACCCAACCTTCCTGATTGTCGAAAATACGGATGGCGGTGAAGTTCGGCGCTGATCCCATATCAAACCAGTGCGGCGTTCCGGCTGGCACCGAGATCAGATCGTTCTTCTCACACAGGATCTGGTAGATGTGGCCATCAAGGTGCAGACAGAACAGCCCCGCCCCTTCCACAAAGAAACGCACTTCATCTTCACCGTGGGTGTGCTCAGAAAGAAACTTGGTGCGCAGCACCTCTTTCTGCGGGTTATCCGCACGCATGCTGATCACATCCCAGCTCTGATAGCCCTTCTCTGCCACCAGACGATCAATGGCATGCTGGTAAGCATTGATCACCGTTGCTGAATCCGGGTTTTCGCCCAGGTCACGGTCCGCTTCCCAGCGCTCAAAGCGCACTTCTTTGCTGTGCAGCTTGTCGGCAATTTCTGCCGCATCGGTACTGTGCCAGACCGGTGTGGTCGCTTCGGTATCGGTAAAAATAGTCAGTGCACTCATGAGTTCAACAGCTCCTGGTTAATCTGATCAAAACCTGCAACCTGACGATGGCGGCTCTCAGTGTCCGCTTCGCCGCGTATTAACTGCACGGTGTTCCAGCCTGCATCCTGTGCGGCATCCAGCTCCTGATGAATATCGGATAAGAACAGCAAATCCTCTGCGGGCAACCCAATCTGGCTGGCGATGTTGCGATAAGAATCGACTTCACGTTTGGCACCCACGTGGGTATCAAAGTATCCGCTAAACAGCCCAGTGATATCACCGGCGTCGCTGTAGCCAAATAACAATTTCTGCGCAGCTACGGAGCCAGATGAATAAACATAGAGCGCCACGCCCTGCTGCTGCCACTGTTTTAATGCAGGCAGCACGTCGGCATACAGATGACCGGTAAAGCTGCCATTCTCATAGCCTGCACGCCAGATCATGCCCTGTAAGGCTTTCAGCGCGGTGGATTTACGATCCTGGTCCATAAAACCGAACAGCACCTGCACCAGTTCATCCGGTGTCGCCTGCGGGTTACCGACTTCAGCACGCAGATCGTCAAGCGCCTGGGCCACCGCCGGTTGCTGCTGATGCTCAGCAATAAAACCGGGAAGATGCTGACGCGCATAAGGGAACAGGACGTTATGCACAAAGCGAATATCGCTGGTGGTGCCTTCAATATCAGTGATGATGGCGCGGATCATGATTTCTCCAGAACGCGACGTTGTAATTCACACTGGAATAAAAACTCCAGCCCTTCAAGATGACGGCGCGCTTCATTGACATCTTTGCCCCAGCAGGTCAGCCCGTGGCCGCGCAGCAGGAAACCATAACGCAGCGGAGTATGGGCCGCAAACTGTTCAATACGCTGTGCCAGCGCGTCTATATCCTGATCGTTATCGAACAGGACAATCGGCACGGCATCAAGATGTGAGCTTTGCCCGGTCAGCGTCTTCTGCATCTCATAACCCTGCAACGTCAGCGCCGCACTTTTCTCCACGCGCGACAGCACGGTGGAATTGACCGTGTGGGTATGCAGCACGGCGCCCGCATCAGGAAACAGGCGGTAGATCAGCGTGTGCAGACCGGTTTCCGCCGAGGGCTTGCGCCCGGAGGGAACAAGATTGGTGGCAATATCGACCTGGATAAAGTCGTCACGCGTCAGGCTGCCTTTGTCTTTGCCGGACTCACTCAGCAGGCAGAACTGTGCGTCCTGGCGTACCGACATATTACCGCCCGTGGCCGGAGCCCAGCCGCGCGCGCCAATCCAGTGACAGGCAGCAACTAATTGATCTAACTGAGAGCGTTGCGTCATCTCTTTCCTTAGTGTGAAAGATGATAAAGGTAGATATAGACGTCTAAGCGTCTTGATTGCCAAATAGTAACATCGTGTTATATTGGCAGCAATACAGGACTCCGACATCATATTTCTGCGTTGCAAAAGGGTTATTACTGATGAGCCAGACGCCGTTCACCCCAGAGAGCAAACTGCCTGCGCTGGGCACCACCATTTTCACTCAGATGAGCGCGCTCGCGCAGCAGTACAATGCCATCAATCTGTCCCAGGGTTTTCCCGACTTTGACGGCCCGCAGTATCTGCAACAGCGCCTGGCGCATCATGTCAGCCAGGGCGCAAATCAGTATGCTCCGATGATTGGCGTTGCCCCGTTACGTGAAGCCATCGCGAAAAAAACCGCCGAGCTGTACGGCTACGCGCCGGATGTGAACACCGAGATCACCGTGACGGCTGGCGCAACCGAAGCCCTGTATGCCGCGATTACCGCGCTGGTGCGCCCGGGTGATGAAGTGATCTGCTTCGATCCGAGCTACGACAGCTATGCGCCCGCGGTGACGCTGGCTGGTGGCGTGATGAAGCGCATCGCCTTGCAGCCTCCGGGTTTCCGCCCTGACTGGCAGGCGTTTTCGGCCCTGCTGTCGCCAAAAACGCGGCTGGTGATCCTTAATACCCCCCACAACCCGTCAGCCACCGTGTGGCAGCAGAGCGACTTTGCCCAGCTGTGGCAGGCCATTCAGCAGCAGGAAATCTACGTTCTCAGCGACGAAGTGTATGAACACATCTGTTTCGATGCGAACGGCCACGCCAGCGTGCTGGCACATCCTGCGCTGCGCGCCCGCGCCATTGCCGTGTCTTCATTTGGTAAAACCTTCCATATGACCGGCTGGAAAGTGGGTTACTGCGTGGCTCCTGCGGCGATCAGCGCTGAAGTGCGCAAAGTCCACCAGTACCTGACTTTCTCCGTGAATACGCCTGCGCAGCTGGCTATCGCGGATATGCTGGAGCAAGAACCGGAACACTACCGCGAGCTGCCGGACTTCTACCGTGCGCGCCGTGACCGCTTTGTCAAAGCGCTGTCGGGCAGTCGTTTTGAACTGCTGCCGTGCGAAGGCACCTATTTCCTGCTGGCCGATTACAGCGCCATCTCCGATCTGGACGATGTGGCATTCTGCCAGTGGCTGACCAAAGAAGTGGGCGTCGCGGCCATACCGCTGTCGGTATTCTGCGCGGACGCCTTCCCCCATAAACTGATCCGCCTGTGCTTCGCTAAACAGGAAGCCACGCTGGACGCTGCTGCGGAGCGCCTGTGTCAACTTTAAACATTACCGTCCTTCAGCAACCGCTGGTATGGATGGATGGCCCGGCTAACCTGGCCTTTTTCGACGATCTGCTGGCCGACATCCAGGACCGTGACCTGATTATCCTGCCGGAGATGTTCACCACTGGCTTTGCAATGGAGGCGGCGGCAAGCTCGCTGCCCGAGAAAGAGGTCATCGCCTGGCTGCAGGCAAAAGCCGCCGCGACCCGTGCGATGGTGGCAGGCAGCGCCGCGATTCAGGTGGAGAAAGGTGCCGTGAACCGCTTCTTCCTCGTTGAGCCTGAGGGCAAGGTGCATTTCTACGACAAGCGCCATCTGTTCCGTATGGCCGGGGAACATGAACACTATCTGGCGGGCGATCGCCGTGAGGTGATCGAGTGGCGTGGCTGGCGTATTCTGCCGCAGGTGTGTTACGACCTGCGCTTCCCGGTATTCTCCCGTAATCAGAACGATTACGACCTGGCGCTGTATGTCGCCAACTGGCCTGCGCCGCGTGCGCTGCACTGGCAGGCGCTGCTACAGGCGCGTGCCATTGAGAACCAGGCGTATATCGCCGGATGCAACCGTGTGGGCACCGACGGCAACGGTCATCAGTACAGCGGCGACAGCCGAATCGTCAGCCCGCAGGGAGACATCTTAGCCCAGGGTGAACCGCACCAGGCTGCCCGTCTGGATGCCACGCTGTCGCTGGAGAACCTGCGCGAGTACCGCGAGAAGTTCCCGGCATGGCGTGATGCGGACAGTTTTAGCTTCTGATAACGCAGCGGGCGGACCGGAAAAGAAGGTCCGCCCCGACAAAAACGATGGGGGAACACTCTTGTTCGGGTTATGAACCGCGATAGGTGGACCACGACCACGGGGTGATCAAAAAGGGTAAATGATAATGACTGCCGGAGGCGGCAATCATGAAGTCGATCTGCGCGTTGACGTACAGGGTTTCGCGCCCGTCGGCGGCAAAATAGCTGCCGATATCTGCCGTCAGGCGATAGTGACCCGGAGCCAGCGGCTGCGGCGTCAGATCGCTAATGCGGCCGTCCGCGTTGGTGACACCAGAGGCCAGCGGCTGCCAGCCTGCCGTGCCCTGATGTTCAAGGGCAATCGTCACACCGGCTGCGGGTTTCCCCAGGGCGGTATCGAGAATATGCGTGGTCACTGTGCTCACCGGAACGTCTCCTCTAAGCGTAATAACGTGATGTCGCGTAGCTGTTGCAGGGCTTCGCGCTGTTCCTGCTGCGCATCGTTATTCAGACGGCGATGCAGTTCCGCGAGGATCTGCTCACCGCTGCGGCCTTTAGCGCGGATCAGAAACACCTGACCGAAGCGCTGTTCATAGGCGGCATTTCCTTCCTGTAATGCCTGCGCCAGCGGCAGGTCCGCAGAGTTAACCTGCCCCTGTTCACGGCTGGACAGGGCCGCCTCTTTGCCAGACCCGGCAGCCCGTTCGCCAATACGCGGATGGGCCGATAACGCCTGGGTTAACGCAAGGCTATCCCAGGTCTGTGTCAGCGACTCTGCGTGCGCCAGTAGCGCTGCCAGCGAAGCGTAAGGCCGGGCATCCACCAGTGCCGCAGCCCAGTCAGGCAGCGCGACACAGTGTTCAATACTGTGCTGCGCATCGGCAGCGCTCACCAGGTTGAACTGCGTCAGGTTCATGTTTATCACTCCACCAAACCGGGTCGGGCATGCCCGCCCCCTACGAAAGCCTGCCCCCTTACGAAGGCCTGGCCGTATGTCCGACCTCTACGACAACCTCTACGTACGCCTGAAGCGCCTGCGCCACATCTTCCACGTTGACGGATTCCGCCGGATGGTGGCTGATACCGCGATCGCAGCGCACAAACAGCATGCCCACCGGCCAGCGTTCAGCGATGGCAATCGCATCATGCCCGGCACCGCTCGGCAGCGACAGCGTGCGCCCCTGCACGGTAGTGACTGCGCGGCTCAGCGCCGCCTGCAAACCTTCATCACAACGCGTGGCCGGGATCTGATAATACTCTTCGGCGCTAAAGCTCAGGCCACGACGCAGGGCAATCGCTTCGCCCTGCACCAGCAGTTCAGACAGCAGTTCCGCCAGCGGCTGATCTTCCGGCCCGCGCACGTCCAGCGTCAGCGCTACCTCACCGGGGATCACATTGACCGCACCCGGATGGCACTGCAAGGTGCCCACGGTCGCCACCAGTTGCGGATTATGCGCCGGGGTGCGTTGCTCAATAAACACCATCCATTCGGCGGCGGCGGCCAGCGCATCTTTGCGGTGGCTCATCGGCACCGTACCAGCATGCCCGGCTTCACCAGTAAAGCGGCAGTTCAGACGACGTGCTCCGTTAATGGCCGTCACCACCCCCAGTGCCAGCTGCTCCTGCTCCAGGCAAGGTCCCTGTTCGATATGCAGTTCCAGGTAGGCAACGAAATCTTCGACGTCACGCGCGGCCTGCCACAGCAGATCCGGGTTAAAACCGATGTCTTTCATCGCCTGCCCGACGGTGATGCTGTTGCCGTCCGGGTGCGTCAGCCAGCTGTCTGGCCAGGTGCCCGTCAGGCCGCGGCTGCCGAGCAGCGTGATGCCAAAACGTGTGCCCTCTTCGTCGGCGAAACCGATGATCTCAATCGCCAGCGGTAAGCGCTCGCCACGCTCGTGCAGATACTGCACGGTTTCAATCGCCGCCAGCACGCCGAGCATGCCGTCGTAGCGCCCGGCATTACGCACGGTATCCAGGTGTGAACCCAGCAGCAGCGCCTGCGCATCCTGCCGCTCGCCTTCGTAGCGCCCGCAGATATTGCCGACGCTGTCCTGCCACACCTGCATCCCGGCGGCCTGCATCCATTTACCCACCATCGCATTGGCACGCAGATGCTCCGGCGAGAGGTAAACGCGAGTCAGATATTCCGGGGTTTCACTGATTTCTGCCAGCGCATCACAGCGGGCCATCACGCGCGCAGCGGCGGCGGCGGCGGCCGTGGCATTCATCAGGCACTCACTCATCCGCGGCTCCCGTTGTAGTGATCCCAGGCCGCCTGCATCGCTGCGCCCTGCGTACTGCGGAAACCAAGGTAATTCAGTACCGATTCCAGTGCGCTCAGGGTTTGCATCACGCAGTCTTTACGCGCGTTGTAGCCCATGGTGCCGATGCGCCAGACCTTGCCAATCAGTGGGCCAAATGAGGTGCCGATCTCAATGCCGAAATCTTCCAGCATCAGCTTACGCACCTGATCGCCATTCACTCCTTTAGGTATCATCACGCCAAGCACGTTATTCATTTTATGTTCGAGGTTGCCGAAGGTGTCCAGCCCCATTCCCTGAATGCCTTTCAGCAGCGCATCGCCGTGCAGCTTGTGGCGGGCAATACCGTTATCCAGCCCCTCTTCCAGGATCAGACGCGCACATTCACGGGCGCCAAACAGCGCCGAGGTGGCTTCCGTATGGTGGTTCAGCCGCTCCGGTCCCCAGTAATCCATGATCATGCCGAGATCGAAATAGTTGGAGTAGATCATCTCGTCGTCGCCGTCCTGGTGGGCATCGGTGCGGATCCCGGCTTCCACGCATTTGCGCTGGCGGATCACCGCTTCCATTGCCGGGCTGAGCGTGATCGGCGAGGTCCCGGACGGACCACCGAGGCATTTCTGCATCCCGGCGGAGACGGCATCTAATCCCCAGGCGTCGGTTTCCAGCACATTGCCCGCGAACGAGGCGGTGGCATCGGTATAGAACAGCACGCCGTGCTGGCGACAGATGGCACCCAGCTCTTCCAGCGGTTGCAGCATGGTGGTGGAGGTATCGCCCTGCACCGTCAGCAGCAGGCGTGGCTTCACTTTTTTGATGGCATCTTCGATCTGGTCCGGGGTGAACACTTCACCCCACGGCACTTCAATGGTGTGGACTTCAGCGCGGCAGCGGCGGGCAATTTCACACAGCAGATGGCCGAAACGACCAAACACCGGCACCAGCACTTTATCGCCAGGGCGGATCGCCGACAGCAGGATCGCTTCAATCCCGGCGCGGGAGGTGCCGTCAATCAGCATCGTCCACTGGTTTTCCGTGCGGAACACGCCACGATACAGCGCCATCACTTCGTTCATGTAGTGCGTCATCGCCGGATCGTACTGGCCCAGCAGCTGGCTGGACATGGCACGCAGCACACGCGGATCGGCGTTGATCGGTCCCGGTCCCATCAGCAAACGCTGCGGCGGGTTAATTTGGGTGAATGTAGATAAATCCATCATCGATTCCTGTATTGATATAACGCTTTAGAGGCCGCGCACCGAGGAGATAAACTGTTTTAATTCGGTACTTTGAGGATGAGCAAAAAGAGTTTTGCTGTCGCCCTGCTCCCACACCCGCCCCTGGTGCATAAACACCACGCGGTCACCGACTTCACGGGCAAAATTCATTTCGTGCGTCACAAGGATCAGCGTCATGCCCTCTTTGGCCAGCTGCTCCAGCACTTTCAGCACTTCGCCCACCAGCTCCGGGTCCAGCGCGGAGGTGATTTCATCACACAGCAACACCTTGGGTGACATCGCCAGTGCGCGGGCGATGGCCACACGCTGCTGCTGCCCTCCGGACAGATTGGCAGGATAGTAATCCATTCGGTCGCCGAGACCGACTTTTTCCAGCATCTGTGCTGCCAGTTCGCGGCACTCGGCTTCTTTCTTCTTCAGTACCCGGCGCGGTGCCAGCATCACATTTTCCAGCGCCGTCATGTGCGGGAACAGGTTGAAGTTCTGGAAGACCATGCCGACTGAGCGGCTGATATCGCGCGCCTGGGTATCCCGGTCGGTAATGGTCATCCCGCCCAGCTTGATGCTGCCTTCCTGGTAACCTTCCAGCCCGTTGATGCAGCGCAGCAGGGTACTTTTCCCCGAGCCGCTGCGGCCGATGATGGAGATCACTTCACCCATTTCGATATCGAGATCCACGCCTTTCAGTACGTGGTTGTCGCCATAATATTTCTGCACCTGATTAATGGTGATGAGCGGCATTGAATTTCTTCTCCAGATACTGGCTGTAGCGTGACAGCGGATAACACATCAGGAAGTAGCCGAGGGCGACTAATCCGAACACTTTGAAAGGCTGATAGGTGACGTTATTCAGAATGGTGCCCGCCTTGGTCAGCTCGATAAAGCCGATAATCGAGGCCAGCGCCGTTCCTTTCACCACCTGTACGGCAAAGCCCACCGTGGGGGCAATACCAATGCGCAGCGCCTGCGGCAGCACCACGCGAAAAAGCGTCTGACCAAAACTCAGACCGAGACAGCGGCAGGCTTCCCACTGCCCTTTTGGCAGGGCTTTGATGCTGCCATGCCAGATATCAACTAAAAAGGCGCTGGTGTAGAACGTCAGGGCCAGCGAGGCTGCCGTCCACGGCGAGACATCAATGCCGAACAGCGCCACGCCGAAGAAGGCAAGGAACAGCTGCATCAGCAACGGCGTGCCCTGGAACAGTTCGATATAGCAACGGATAATGCGGTTCGGCCAGATACGCCCGCTCAGGCGCACCATCACCAGCGGCATCGCCACCAGCGTGCCACCGAAGAAAGCGGTCAGGGAGAGCGCAATCGTCCAGCGCGCCGCCAGCAGCAGGTTGCGCAGGATGTCCCAGTCAGTAAAGGTTGTCATCATGGCTGCTCTCCAAACCACTTACGCCCCGCCGCCAGCAGCAGCTGACGCATGGCAATCGACAGCGCCAGATACATCAGCGTGGTCACCAGGTAGACTTCAAAACTTAAAAAGGTGCGCGACTGGATCAGGTTGGCGGCAAAGGTCAGCTCTTCATAGGAAACCTGCGACACCACCGATGAACCGAGCATCACGATAATGCACTGGCTGACCAGCGCCGGGTAAATGCGCTTCATCGACGGCGGCAGCACCACCTGAATAAAGGTCTGCGTGCGCGTCAGGCCCAGCACCCGCCCCGCTTCCCACTGCCCTTTTGGCGTCACCTGTATTCCGGCACGGATAATTTCCGTGCTGTAAGCGCCCAGGTTAATCAGCATCGCCAGCAGCGCCGCTTCCCCTGCCGTCAGTTTCAGCCCCAGATTGGGCAGGCCAAAAACGATAAAGAACAGCTGGACCACAAACGGCGTATTGCGGATCAGCTCGACATACCACCCCCAGATACGGCTCAACGTCGACGGCTTACCGCTGCGCAGCGCCGCGCCGAAGATGCCCAGCGCCACACCGCCCACCGTTGCCATCACCGTTAGCTGGATCGTCACCCACAGGCCGGAGAGAAGCTCCGGCCAGAAGGGCCACAGTGCAGGAAAATTCAGTTGCCCCATCATCAGTCAGCCCCAACTAGCCCAGGTCGGCTGGCAGCGGTGCTTTCAGCCACTGCTCAGAGAGACCGTTCAGGGTTTTATCCTGAATCGCCTGCTCAATCAGCGCATCGACTTTGGCCTTCAGCGCCGGTTCATTCTTCTTCATGCCGATAAAGCACGGTGAATCTTTCAGCATAAATTTCGCTACGGGGGCTTTGTCCGCGTTCTGGCGGGCAATCGCTGCCACCACCAGGTTGCCGGTCGCCACATACTCCACCTGACCCGACAGATAAGCTGACAGCGTGGTGTTGTTATCTTCATAACGTTTCACCTGCGCTTCTTTCGGGGCGATCTCGGTCAGTACCATATCTTCCACCGCGCCACGGGTCACGCCAATAGATTTGCCGCTCAGCGCTGCCGCATCTTTCAGCGTGCCGTCTTTCGGGCCAAAAACACCGAGGAAGAACGGCGCGTAGGCGCGGCTGAAGTCGATCACTTTCTCACGTTCCGGGTTTTTCCCCAGGCTGGAGATCACCAGATCCACTTTATCGGTTTGCAGATAAGGTACGCGGTTAGCGCTGGTGACGGGCACCAGTTGCAACTTAAGTTTCATCTGTTTCGCCAGGTACTTCGCCATATCGATGTCATAGCCCTGCGGCTGTAAATCAGTACCGACGGAACCAAACGGCGGGAAGTCCTGAGGGACCGCGATGCGGATAACACCTCGTTTTTCAATGTCCTGCAACTGATCGGCATGCGCCGTGATGGCCTGAGAAAACAGCACGGCACCTGCCAGTAATGCGAATAACCCTTTTTTCATCTTCACTTCCCCGGTTAATACATCATGAAACGAAAGATTCTTAAAGAATTTAATTGCAACTAATGTGCCAGCGCGTTATCCGTCTCACATTTTTTACGCGAGGGTAACGTCAGGGGAAATAAAAAGCGTGTTAAATCCACAAATTAAGCGCTACCAGGCATCATAAAACAGATTTTCAGTACAGGGTTCTCGGGCAAGAGAGGGAAACAGCGGCGGGAAAACGGGAGTGAAAAAGGGCGCCCTGCGGCGCCCCAAAATCATGCAATGCACCAGAATAGCGCCCCATTAGCGCTGTTCCAGTTCATCCAGCTGGGTGTAAAGGTCGGCAATCTGATGGATGCGCTGACGACCATCGCTTAACAGTTCGTGCAGTACGGCATTGGCCAGCAGGTTGATCAGACTGTTGGCCGCCGCGTAGCTGTCGAAGGCGGAGACGCTGTCCAGCGGCGCACACAGCTGCCAGCGCGCCAGGGCAATCACCGCCTGCGCCTGAGGTTCACACAGCGCCAGCACCGGAATGCCGTTGTGCTGCAACTGCTGCAACAACGGGCGGATAATGCGCGGGCGACGCCGGAACGCCATCACCACCACAATATCTTCCGGGGTCAGATCCACCAGCTCTTCAGAGAGCGTCTGCCCCGGCTGCGGCAGCACCTGCACCTGAGTTCTGGCCTGCAACAGCTGCTGGCGCAGGTGCAGCGCCACCGGGTAAGCGTTACGCATCCCAATGATAAAGATACGTTTACTGTTCGCCAGCGCCTGAACGACTTCGCCAAAATGCGCCGCATCAATGCCGTTCACCCACTGGGTAAGGTTCGCCATCTCCTGCTTATAGTGGCGGGCCAGCAGCGTGTTGCCCTGCACCGCATCACGGTTGTCGGTGAGCGGCATCCCGCTCTGACGCAGGGTGCGCAGTTCGTCGCGCATATCTTTATATTTTTCATAGCCCAGGCGCTTAAACAGACGGCTTACCGTGGCCTTGGATACACCGCTGAGGCGTGCCAGATCGGCACTGTTGTAGCTGATCAGGTCATCGAAATGATCGAAGGCAAAATCAGCGACACGTTGTTCCTGCGGCGAAAGCTGCGCGTACTGACTGCGCAGGCGTTCATCAAGCTGCATCATGCGATTAACCCTGTAACGTTTGTTTCATCCACAGAATGATATACAAATAACGTGCCTGTCTGTAGCGCACCGCGTTCAGAGATGACAATCGGTCTCTTTTTAGCAAAAAACCGGAGCCATACGACAGATATTCAATTGTTAACATTCTGCCGCTCGACAAACTGGAACGGCTATTGCTTTAGTCACCTATCTGCTATCCGAACGACGAGAATGGAATGAATCAAAGTAACATGGCCCCTTTGGGCATGGCGGTGACGCCACACCATCTGGCCAGTGAAAGCGCACTGGGTATTTTACGTGAAGGTGGCAATGCCATTGAGGCGATGGTGGCCGCTGCCGCGACGGTTGCCGTGGCCTATCCGCATATGAATGGTCTCGGCGGTGATGGCTTCTGGCTGATTGTGCCGCCGAAGGGCGAGCCGGTTGCGATCGATGCCAGCGGTGCCGCAGGATCGCTGGCGACGATCGACTTCTACCAGGGCAGCAGCCGCATTCCCCATCGCGGCCCGAAATCAGCGCTGACGGTGGCCGGTACGGTCAGCGGCTGGTCAGAAGCACTGAACATCTCCCGTGAGATGGGCGGCCAGCAGCTGCCGTTGCCGCGCCTGCTGGCAGATGCGATCCGCTATGCTGCCGACGGCATTCCGGTCACCGCCTCTCAGGCCGCAGCCACCGCCAGTAAACAGGCCGAACTGGTGGATCAACCGGGGTTTGCCGCCACCTTCTTACCTGATGGTGAAGTGCCGCCCTGTGGCAGCCGTTTTACCCAGCCCGACCTGGCAAATACCTTAATTCATCTGGCCGAAGCCGGGCTGGAGAGCTTCTATCGCGGCCCGCTTGCCCGTCAGCTCGCCAGTGAGATGTCCCGGCTGGGAATGCCGGTGACGCTGGAAGATCTGAACCGTCAGCAGGCCAAACGCCGCACGCCATTGCGCATCCGCCATCAGTACGGCGATGTATTTAATATGACGCCGCCCACGCAGGGCCTGGTGTCACTGGCGATCCTTGGCATCACCGACCATCTGAATATGGCCGACGCCGATGAGGCACAAACCATTCACCGCATTGTGGAAGCCACCAAGCTGGCCTTTGGCCTGCGCGACCGTTACATCACCGACCCGCAACATATGCGTGAACAGATGCAGACCCTGCTCGACAGCGATCGCCTGCAACAGATGGCGGCGCAGATCGATGTGAATCAGGCAGCAGCATGGGGCACCGGCAAAGGGCCGGGCGACACGGTGTGGATGGGCGTGATGGACAGCAGCGGGCTGGCAGTCTCCTTTATTCAGAGCATCTATCACGAATTCGGCAGCGGTGTGGTGATCCCCGGCACCGGTATTACCTGGCAGAATCGCGGCGCGGCGTTCAGCCTCGATCCCGATCACCTGCTGGCGCTGATGCCGGGTAAACAGCCGTTCCACACGCTGAATCCTGCGGCTGCGCGGCTGAACGATGGCCGGACGATGGTGTACGGATCGATGGGCGGCGACGGCCAGCCTCAGACTCAGGCGGCCATTTTTACCCGCCATGTGGTACAGGGCATGGGCCTGCAACAGGCGGTGAGTGCGCCACGCTGGCTGCTGGGGCGCACCTGGGGCCAGGCCTCCGATTCACTCAAACTGGAAGGCCGCTTCCCGGCGGAGACCGTTGCCACGCTGCGTGCGCTGGGGCATGAGGTGGAACTGTTGCCTGATTTCAGCGAAGTCGTGGGCCATGCGGGCGCGATTGTGCGCCACAACAACGGGATGCTCGAAGGGGCATTCGATCCGCGTAGCAACGGCAGCGCGGCCGGGTTTTAAAAGAGAGAGAGAGAGAAACGGAGATGAGCATGAAGCAAACTGCGCCCGACTGGGCAGCCTATGTGGCACAGATGGAACAGGTGCTGGCGCTGGAACTCGACGATGCGCGCCGTGCCGAGCTGCTGACCCAGTTCAACCGCATTGCCGGAATGGCCGCGCCGCTGATGGCCTTTCCGCTGGACGATCGCCTGGAAGTGGCGGGAGTGTATAAAGCATGAATCTGGCCGCACTGTCGATTGCCGAACTGACCCAATTGCTGACCAAAGGTGAGCTGAGTGCGCGCGAGATCGCCCTGCATACGCTGGCGGCGATCGCGCAGCATAACCCTGCGCTGAATGCCTGGACCCATATTACGCAGGATCGCATGTTGCAGGAGGCCGATCGGATTGATCGCCTGAAACAGGATAATCAGCCACTGCCCCCGCTGGCGGCGGTGCCTTACGCGGTCAAAAATCTGTTTGATGTCGCCGGGCACGCGACGCTGGCCGGGGCCAGTTTGTTTAGCGACCGTCCGGCTGCACGCCAGGATGCCTGGGCGGTGCAGAAGCTGGCCGCCAGCGGCGGACTGCTGTCCGGGATGCTGAATATGGATGCTTATGCCTACGGGTTCACCACCGAAAACAGCCATTATGGTGCCACGCGTAATCCACACGATCGTACGCGAATTGCTGGCGGATCGTCGGGCGGTTCAGCTGCCGCCGTGGCCGCCGGGCTGGTGAACTTTTCTCTCGGATCGGATACCAACGGATCGATCCGCGTTCCCGCCTCACTGTGCGGTATTTTTGGCCTGAAGCCGACCTTTGGCCGCCTGTCGCGCAGCGGCAGCCATCCGTTTGTCGCCAGCCTCGATCATATTGGTCCCTTTGCCCGCCGGGTCAGCGATCTCACCCACGTCTACGATGTGTTACAGGGGAGCGATCCTGCCGACAGCTTCCAGGCTGAGAAACCCATGCAGGCGGTCAGCCCTCTGCTGGAACGCGGCAGTGAAGGGCTGCGCTTTGGCGTGCTGGGCGGTTACTTCCAGCAATGGTGCGATGAAGACGCCCGCGCGGCGGTGGCGGTGGCTGCCAGCGCACTGAATGCCAGCGAAGAGATTGTGCTACCGGAAGCCGAACTGGCGCGCACATCGGCCTTTATTATCAGCGCCTCTGAGGGCGGCAATCATTACCTGCCCGCGCTGCGCCGTGCGCCTGAGCGTTTCGAGCCGTTATCACGTGAGCGCCTGCTGGCCGGAGCGATGATCCCCGCAGCCTGGTACGTTCAGGCACAGCGCTTCCGCCGCTACTTCCAGCAGCAGGTGCTGCCGCTGTTCGATCATGTCGATGTGCTGATTGCCCCCGCCACGCCCACCAGCGCCACGTTGATCGGGCAGGAGACCATGCACATCAATGGCAGTGACCTGCCCATCCGCGCCAGCATGGGCATGTTAACCCAGCCCATTTCGTTCCTCGGCCTGCCGGTGACCACGGTGCCGTTACGCACCCGCAGTGGGTTGCCCATCGGTCTGCAACTGATTGCCGCCCCGTTTAATGAAGCCGCCTGCCTGCGTGCCGCCAGGGCGCTGGAGCTGATGGGCATTACGCAGGCAGCCCCTGCAAGCATGGAGCGTTAATGATGAAAAGTGAACATATTGACCGCCCGCTGATCCTCGCCGAAGTGACGGCGGCGTTTTATCGTTACGAAGAGGCATTGATCAACAATGACATCGCGGTGCTGGATGAGCTTTTCTGGCACGACGAACGCACGGTGCGCCTCGGTGCCGGAGAGAATTTGTACGGTATTGATGCGATTCGCGAATTTCGTGCTGCGCGCCCTTCAGCCGGGTTATTTCGTCAGTTACAGAATACGGTGATCACCAGCTACGGCGATGATTTTGCCGTGTGCAGTACGGAGTTTACCCGCGAGGGCAGCGATAAAATAGGGCGTCAGCAGCAGACCTGGGTCAGGCTTCCCTACGGCTGGCGCATCGTGGCGGCACAGGTCAGTTTGATGAACTGACGGACTAAGAACAGCGAGGCGCGCCTCGCTGTCTGCATTACGCCTCCGGTGCCGGGTGGGTCTTCACCCAGTGGTCAGCGATTTGCTGGCGGGTACAGATCCACACCCCTTCATGCTGCTGGATATGGTCAAGGAAACGTTGCAAGGCGCGGAAGCGGCCAGGACGGCCCAGCAGGCGACAGTGCATCCCAATCGACAGCATTTTCGGCGCGCTTTCTCCCTCTTCGTACAGCACATCAAAGCTGTCTTTCAGGTAGGTGTAAAACTGCTCGGCGGTGTTAAACCCCTGCGGCGTGGCAAAACGCATGTCATTAGTTTCAAGGGTATAAGGGATGATCAGATGCGGTTTCACCGTGCCATCCTGACAGGTGACCTGCGTCCAGAACGGCAGATCGTCGCCATAATAGTCGCTGTCGTAAGTCAGGCCACCCTGCTCTACCACCAGCCTCCGGGTGTTCGGGCTGTCGCGCCCGGTATACCAGCCCGTTGGCGTCTTGCCAAACAGATCGGTCAGGGTATCCAGCGCCTGCTGCATATGCTGGCGTTCTGTTTTTGCATCCATGCTCTGATAGTGGATCCAGCGCCAGCCGTGGCTGACCACATCGTAGTCGGCAGTTTTGATCGCTTCAACAATCTCCGGGTGCCGTGCCAGCGCCATCGCCACGCCAAAGACGGTCAGCGGCAGGCCACGTTTTTGAAATTCGTTATGGATGCGCCAGAACCCGGCACGTGAGCCATATTCATACAGCGAATCCATCGACATATGGCGCTCAGGATAGCTGGCCGCGCCAATGATATCGGAGAGAAACTGCTCGGAGCCTGCATCACCATGCAGCACGTTATTTTCGGCGCCCTCTTCGTAGTTGAGGACAAATTGCACCGCGATCTTCGCCTTACCCGGCCAGGCCGCATGAGGCGGATTACCCGCGTAACCGCGCAGGTCACGGGGATAGTTTTTGTTGAAGCTGTACTCTTTTTTTTCCGGTGTATTGCTCATCGTCTCAGTCCTTAACGTCGCAAAAAGAAATGGGACCCGACTTTTCAGTTTAGGCGCTCAAACTGTCCCGACAGGTTTTTTCGTATCGGATAGTCAAGATCGCCGTGCTTGCTGGTGTTCAGCCCTAACGCCACCAGCGACTCCACCATTTTCACGGCGGCCGTCACGCCATCGATTACCGGCACGCCCAGTTCACGCGTCAGCGATTGCGCCAGATCGGCCATGCCACCGCAGCCGAGCACGATGGCACCGCAGCCATCTTCGCGGATGGATTGTATACAACGCTGGCGCACTTTCTCCTGCGCCAGACCGCTGCCATCTTCCAGTGCCAGTACCGGCAGGTCGATGGCGTGCAGCGCCGCGCAGTGATGTTCAAAGCCATATTGCTGAAGCAGATGGCGGGCAATAATCAGGGTACGCGGCAGCGTGGTGACAATGGAAAAGCGTGTGGCGACCAGCGTGGCCATATGCATCGCGGCTTCCGCAATCCCGACGACCGGTCCCTGCGCCAGCTCGCGTGCGGCCAGTAATCCCGGATCGCCGAAGCAGGCGATCACATGGCCGCAAACGCCCTGTTCACGGCCGATTTTGATCTGCTCCAGCACGCCAATCGCGGCGATGGCCTCATCAAAGTGCCCTTCAATAGAAGGTACGCCCTGGGACGGGCACACCGCCAGGATCTCGGTATTCCCGGCCGCCACCGCGCGTGCCGCGGCACCGATGGTTTCCGTCATCGCCAGGCTGGTGTTGGGGTTGATCACCTGAATAACCTGTTTGCCACTCATCATCATGCTCCTTTTGACGCAAACAGCCGGGAAAAGTCCGGCAGCGTTTCGCCGCTGCGTTCAAAGCGCAGACTGGCGACGATATGATCGAAATGTTGCCGTAGTGCGTCAGTCAGCTGGGTCAGCGATTTTTCCCGTAGCAGCACCACCAGCCGATCGTGATCGTCACAGCGGCAGCCCTGCTGCCAGGGCGCGCCATACGCCGCCACCACCAGCGAGGAGCGCTGGGTCAGACGCGTCACGATTTCGGTCAGCACCTGGTTGCCGGAAATCGCCTGTAACTGAATATGAAAGGCCGCTGAGAGGCGGATCGCCGCTGCGCCATCGTGATTTTCATGGGCCTGCTGCTCCTGGAGATTGAGCTTCTCCAGTGCGGCAAGATGCGGGGCCTGGCAGTGCATCAGCACCCCGGACAGGTTCGCGCACTCAATCAGGCTGCGAGTACGGAAGATATCCTGCGCCTCCTCAACGGTTGGCGTGGCAACATGCGCACCACGTTTGGGCGTCAGGGTGATCATTTGCACTGCGGCGAGGCGTTGCAGCACCTTACGAATGCCGGTGCGGCTGACGCCAAACACCTCGGAGAGCGCCTCCTCCGGTAATTTACTCCCCGGTGGTAACTGATGTTCCACGATTGCCGTCATCAGCGCCTGGTAGATAGGCTCATCCTTGTCACTCAGGTCGGAGGCCGTTTTCAGCCCGGTTTCACTCTTCATTCCCTACTCCGGTAAACATCATTTCCGTCAAGAATCGTACACAGGAAAACTCACTTTTGTATACATGAAATTACATTCTGGCCTGGATCCTGCAATGTCTCCTGTAACCCGGTTTATTGATAACTGTATTCAGAGGAGCAGGTTTCATGCCAAATAGTCATGGTTCTTCCCCGGCAGCGGCGTCAGACGCCACCGCCAACTACAGCCCACGGCTGTGCAATGAAGATCTGGCGCCAACGCGTGACCAGAACTGGAGTTGGTACAATATCTTTTCTTTCTGGATGTCGGATGTACACAGCATGGGGGGCTATGTGGTGGCCGCCAGCTTCTTCACGCTGGGCCTTGCCAGCTGGCAGGTGCTGCTGTGCCTGCTGGTCGGCATCTGTATTGTGCAGGTCTGTGCCAACCTGGTGGCGAAACCCAGTCAGATGGCGGGCGTGCCTTACGCGGTGATCTGCCGTCAGGCGTTCGGTGTGTTTGGGGCCAATATCCCGGCGGTGATCCGCGGGTTAATCGCCTTTGCCTGGTACGGTATTCAGACCTACCTCGCAGCGAATGCGCTGATGCTGGTCTCGCTGAAGTTCTGGCCTGCGCTGTCGTCGCTGACGCACGCTTCCTGGCTGGGATTATCGCAGCTGGGCTGGATCTGCTTCGGGATTATGTGGCTGTTGCAGGCGATGGTGTTCTGGCACGGGATGAGCGCGATTAAGCGTTTCATTGATGTTGCCGGCCCGGCGGTGTACGTGGTGATGGTGGCGCTCGCGGGATGGATTGTATACAAAACCGGGTTTGACGGGATCTCCTTTACCCTGGCAAGCAAGGCGCTGACGGGCGGCGAGCAGGCGTGGCAGATGCTGACCGCCACCGCGCTGGTGGTATCGTACTTCTCTGGCCCGCTGCTCAACTTCGGTGATTTCTCGCGCTACGGTAAAAGTATGGGTGAAATCCGCCGTGGTAACCGCTGGGGTCTGCCGTTTAACTTCCTGCTGTTCTCCATCGTTACCGTGGTGATTGTTTCGGGGACGCAGTCGCTGTTTGGCCGCATGATCATCGATCCGATTGAAACGGTAAGTATGGTGGGTAGCGATCTGGCGGTGGCGATTGGTCTGCTGACGATGATCACCGCCACTATCGGCATCAACATCGTCGCTAACTTTGTTTCTCCGGCGTTCGACTTCTCCAACTGTTCACCGCAGAAGATCAGCTTCCGTACCGGCGGGATGATCGCAGCCGTCGGTTCCGTGCTGCTGACGCCGTGGAACCTGTTCCAGTCACCGGAGCTGATCCACTACACGCTGGATGTGCTGGGCGCGTTTATCGGGCCACTGTTCGGCATCCTGCTGGCGGACTTCTATCTGATTAAACGCAGCCAGATCTCCGTCGATGATCTGTTTGATGCCACGCCGAAAGGGAAATACTGGTATCGCGGTGGGTTTAACCCGAAAGCGATTGTGGCGCTGCTGCCGTCGGTCGCCATTGGCCTGGTGATCAGCTTTATTCCGTCGCTGCATGCGGTGGCAAACTTTAGCTGGTTTATCGGGGTGGCGCTGGGTGCTGGCAGCTATCGCTGGATTGCCCGTGGCGATGTCGAGAAGAGCACGACACAAAGCTATAACGCGAAAGTGGCGATGCAGAAAGAGTGATATAACGAGGGGGCCAGATAGTATCTGGCCCCGGTGTTTTCCTGTATTACTGCAAGCCTGTAACAGTTACGGAAAAAGGGTATGCAGAATTTTCTCACGATTTAATGTGAACACAGCAAGGTCAGCCTTTGTCATTTTATTAGCGTGAATAAATTTCTCTTTCTCTGCTAAAAAACGTTTATCTTCCGCAAAATACAGTGCGGTAAGATAATCACTGTCCCGGATATTTTTCGCTTCAGCGATCGCAATGACAGACTGGTAACACCCACTCTCTTTCTTACCCACTCTTTCTTTCAGCATACACTCCGGCAGTAATAGCACCGGACGCGGATCTTTTTTATTCAGGATCTCATACTGCGAAATGGCACGATCATATTGCCCGTCAGAGACGAGCAGGTTGGCATACATCCGTCTTACGTTAACATTATCAGGGTGGTCAGCAGATAGCGCCTCCAGCCTGTGCAGCACCTCAACACGCACCGCTCCCGATGATATGACATATTGCTTCATAAGATTCGATGCTTCGCCGGTGGGTTTATCGGCATAAACAGGCGCCGCTTGTAATCCGGATGCCAGCGTAGAGATAAGTAATGCGGTGAAGAGAAAGATCGGCTTTATCATCGTTCATCCTTGAAAGGCTTCAGCTTCATCATTTTTTCAAAATAAAACGAAAAAGGCCGATTCTTTCGAATCGGCCTTTCTCTGAATGTTTGGCGGAACGGACGGGGCTCGAACCCGCGACCCCCTGCGTGACAGGCAGGTATTCTAACCAACTGAACTACCGCTCCACCGATGTTCCCCGTCGAGAACGAGGCGAATATTACGGGGCAGCCTGCGCTGCGTCAACGCTTTTTCTGTGGAATTATCTCAACTGCTCTCTTTTTCACCGAAAGTGCGTTTTCGCCTGCTTTTTAATCACTTATACATCGATGACGTCTTCCGGGCGCCATAAACAACTGCCGCCTTTTTTCTGCACCAGATCAAGGCGCGACTCATGCGCGGCCAGCTCCTGCTCGCTGGCACGTACCACACGCAGACCCGAGGATGGCCGGGTGATGCGGTGAATGGTTTCGCCATCGTCCTGCTCCTCACGATCCCCCTCCATTGAGAAGGTCAGCGAAGTCTGCCCGCCGGTCATGATCAGGAAAACTTCTGCCAGTATTTCGGAGTCAAGCAGTGCGCCGTGCAGCGTACGTTTGCTGTTGTCTATCTCATAGCGTGAGCACAGCGCATCAAGGCTGTTACGCTTGCCGGGGAACATCTTACGCGCCATCGCCAGACTGTCGGTGATCTGACAGAAGGTTTCTGTTTTGGCAATGCCACGCTGCAGTTTGGCAAACTCATAGTCCATAAAGCCGATATCGAACGAGGCGTTATGGATCACCAGCTCTGCGCCATCGATATAGGCCAGGAAGTCATCCGCTACCTGAGCAAAAGTGGGTTTATCCAGCAGGAATTCGTCGGCAATACCGTGTACACCGAAGGCTTCCGGGTCCACCAGCCGATCGGGCTTGAGATACACATGGAAGTTATTGCCCGTTGGACGGCGGTTGATCACCTCAACGGCACCAATTTCAATAATGCGATGCCCTTCATAGTGGACACCGATCATGTTCATACCGGTGGTTTCGGTATCAAGAACGATGATCCTGTCATTAGTACTTTGAAAACTCACTATTCGTTACTCACTATAATTGAATGCGTGCCTGGCTTAAGGATGCTGCGGCGTGCTGAAAGGGATAGACGCGACACAGAATAGCACCTGCCACGCGCTCAAGTCATTCTTCACTGCTCAGAGCAACGCACCAGCGGCATTAAAATACCGCTGGCTTACAGCGTGGGATTGTTCAGATTAGAACCAGGCTTCCCACATCGCCCCGACGTTGAAGGAATCCAGGCGGGTGTCCTGACTGTCCGTGGTACGCGCCGTATGCTGGTTATCCACTTCCCCCCCGGTGACATAGAAACGCAGCATCGGCCTGAAGTCTGGTCCCATCGCAAAGGAGATATTTTGCGAAAGCGTCATCTTCCAGCCTTTGTTGCTCCCTCCCTCTTCGTAGTTAACACGCTGATAGCCGCCTTCAAGCCAGGTCGAATGCACCTCGTTCCAGAAATACATGGGACGGATAATTGCGGCGTAGTTTCTGCGGTTATCCTCACTCAGTTCGCTGTTGCGATAGTCCTGGAAGGCCAACAGATACCTGACGGTGGTCTGCGGGTTAAACGTGTAGACCCCATCGAAGCTGGTATAAATGGAACGCAGCGCGTCCGTTTTGTTGTAGACGCTGTTATCTGCGTTGTCTGAATAGCGGGTGATAAGCTGATTCATCGAGCGATCGGTGGTATGGCTGAGCACAACGGCACCCTGCCAGGCTTTGGTGCGTTCATCGCTTTCTATCGCTTTTGAGTCAAGCCCGTAGTTGGCGTACAGCGCCACATCAAGGGGGCCGACGGTGATGCCGTGGATTTTTGATGTCAGCGCATAATTGCCTTTCTCACCGGTGCCTGCTCCCCCTGTACAGGAAATTCGCGAAGGGTTATCGCCGTCTTCGACCACGCGTGCATCACAGGACTCCACCGCCCCCACAGCAGCCAGATCAAACAGCACACCGTTGAGATCGAGGTTCTTAATCCCTGCCCCCTGCCCGTCATGGCTCATCCACATGTAGTCATTAAGCTCCTGCTGTGGACGTTGATGGAAATCACGCCCGGCCCAGAGATAGGCATCCGGCTGCGATTCAAACAGGTTGGTGACGCCAACATAGGCTTTCTTTAAATTCAGCTCATCACTCCAGTGATCGATCATCACGTTGGCATCCCAGATGGCACCATTTTCCGCTTTGAAGGTTTTGGAGAGCTGATATTCCCCGCCGTAGCCTTCATTGCCCAGGCGGCCAATTCCCGACGAACCATTATACGAACCATCCACCGCGATATATTTTTGGTCACCGCTCTGGAAATGGGCACCATAGCGGGCGTAAGCGGAAAATTTCAGGCCGTAAGGGATCGCCATATCTGCGGAGGGCGTGGCGGCTACCGGGAGTGATTCTGGCGCAACAGGTGTTACGACGGCAGCGGGAGCAACCGCGGGTGCTGGCTGCGTTGCCGCATTCACTCTTGCTTCGCGCTCTGCCAGCGCTTTCTCCACCGCCTGCGCGACAATCTTATCTAACTGCTGCTGACTAATCATTTGCTCCGCAAGAGCAGAAAACGGGCACAGCGCGGCAATGACCGCCACCGTTAAGGGCAGTTTTTTAAATGTGTTCATTATTATCTCTATCTATTATTTTTTTCAGATAATAAGCACCCCTACGGCTTTGCCGGAATGATGCTTATTATCAACAGAGGGTGTTATTTATAAATAAAAAATAACGCGCTTAGTTTCCATTCGAGACAAACGCATAGTGCCCGGAGCCTGCTAACACTTTAACGTAACCACTGCCCTCAGAAATAAACTGAATATCCTTCACCGTATTTAATCTCGCACCACTTTCTTTTATGTCGTCGATATGACTGGCCGGAATATAAATGAAGGCTTGCGTGTTGGCGGGGATCGTCACATTCAGATGCCAGACCTGATTGACCACCTCAAAAGAGGCGCTAATCTCTCCACGAATAGTCGGAATGGTGATGTCAGCCTTTGTCAGACCCTGCAATACCGGTTTGATCTGAAACTGTTCATAAGCGGGTTTGAGGGGTTTCACGCCAAAAACCCCCTGAGAAACGACAATGACTGGTGCCGTCCCCCACGGATGAGAGTGGCTGACGGTAAGGTCGTCAGACTCATTCCAGGCTTCCATGGTAGAGCCTGATCCCTGCTCCATCATGTGCCGCCAGTTATGGCTATTTTGACGGAGCGTTCCATCACTGTTCAGGCCGGTTATCTGATTGATAGCTTCCATTCCCTGGCCGTTTTCTGCCATCGCACTCAGAGCAAACAGCGCGCTATATACACTGCCTTCCAGCATCTTTTTATCTGCCAGGAATGTCGCCGCATGGCGGGCCTCTTCAGGCGTCGCAAGACCGAACGCCACACCAAATGCATTCGCCTGGCTGGAGAGATGATGTTTACCGCCAATATTGTCTTTAAAGGCCTGAGCCCCTGCGTCATAAAAGCCCGAACGGAAGCCACGGGCTGAGGCATCCGCCAGCTGGCGATAATGCTGCTGGTCCTGACGTTCACCTAATGCCCCGGCGATGTCCGCCAGCGTCTGCGTTCCTTTAGAAAAGAACGCATTGGTCACATTGTGCGTATTGGAGAACTGATAACCGGCACGTAATGAGGCAGGCCAGTCCACAATGTCATGATCCGGTCCCGGCGCCCCATCGCCATAATTCGCCGTCACCCGCCCGGTTTTCTCATTAAAACCTGCGGTCAGCTTCGCCGGAATTTTACCTTTGAGCTGCGAATAATACGTGCGGATCAGACGATCATCGCCGGTGTACAGGTAATCATTCCAGGCATTGAGGATGTTGTAGACCTTCCATTCCATCGGCCAGGTCGAGTGGTCGATCAGCCATTCGGTGGAAAAACGCGCCAGCGGGTAACCCTTGTCGAGTTGGTAATTGCTCAACTGCTGGATGTAAGTATCCGCTTCGTAAGGCGCACGTTCGCGGTTAGGAGAATCAACGTAGAGATCGTGATTCAGTAGCTTGATTGACGCTTTTGAAAATGCCCAGATATCATTTAACGTTTTATTCGATGAGCTGAATGTGGCCGCACCGTCATCAAACGGATAACGTAACGCCTGCGTTGTTAGCATTTCACCCAACTGACTGGCAGTCAGTGCATCCGGCAATCCAGAAATTTCCGCATAACGGAAGACGCGGAAACCAAAATGTTCAAGCGTCTGTTTGCCGGGTTTTAGCTGCCATTTATCGAGGTTGTTAATTAACGCGGCAGTCTGCCATTTTACGGCGCCATCGGCGGTCAGTATCTCCCCCGTTTTGATCGTGACGTTGTTAGCGATCGACTGTCGGTTATCCAGGGTCAGCGTCATGCCACCGACGACAGTCGTTCCATAATCCAGCAGGAAGTGGCCTTTACCCAGTGATGTTACCTTACGCGGCTTCACCTCTGTCTGTGTCAGATTCTCTGCCGGGTAACCCGTCAGATTATCAATCGGTGACTGTACACGCGGTGCTGACCAGCTGGTGTCGTCAAAACCCGTGACGTCGAAACCGGCTGGGTAATTTTTGGCGACGATATTTTCATGGGGATAGCGGAAACCCACCCAGGATAACGCCTCCTGAGCATGAACGTCGCCTGCATAAGGGAATGCCGCTGTGCCATCCAGCACTTTCCAACGCTCATCAGTGGCAATCGTCTGCACCTCTCCATCCTGATAATGGATGCGCAGTTCCGCCATAAAGCTTTTCTTTTTACCATAGGTAAACGCCAGTGCACCCAGCGCATTCTCTTGCCCCTGGCGCAACAGTGCCGTGACATCAAAGGCGTTATAGAAGTGCTGGTTGTTGTAGCCCCTGACCGGCCCCAGCCCGGCAAACGTGCCGTTCACATTGACTTTATAGACATACTGCCGGGTATCTTCAGGTGTCTGACCTGTCGCGTAGAGGATCGCGCGGCTGATGGGTTTATTTTTTGCCCGGAAACTGTGGCGGAAGAAGGCCCAGTTGGGCTGCGCTTCAGACCAGATGGGTTTTGCCTGCCAGGCCGCTTTCAATGCGGTATCAAAGCGTGAGAGAGGGGCAAACGCCGATGCCTGCCCGTGCCGATCCCACACCTGCACCGACCAGTAATAACGGGTGGCACTGTTGAGCTGCGGCCCGCCATACGGCACCGCTGAGGATTGTGCAGACGGTGTTTTACCTGAATCCCAGACGATATTTTTTTCTGTGATCAGGCGGCCCGCCGAATCAATCACCGCGTCACGGCTCGCCACGATAATGCGATAAGCCGTTTGCTTTTCATTACGACCACTGCCTGACAGTACCCAGCTAAATGCCGGATGGGCTAAGTCCTCAACCAGCAAGGGCTTTTGTTGCAGTTCGGTCAGTAAACTGTTTTGCACGACGGATAAATCCGCCAGTGCGTGATGCGTGGTAACACAGAGGCTAATAAACAGAGTCAGGGACAGAGAGGTTCTTGTTTTCATCTTCCAACCTTTATTATTGAGCGACCTCCCTGTCGCGCATAATGTCATCGTTTAATACGACTCAGAGCGTCTCGCCGTTGCTGGCAATCACCTTCTTATACCAGTCAAAACTTTTCTTTTTCGACCGGGCAAAGGTGCCGCTGCCGTCATCGTTTTTATCAACATAGATAAAGCCGTAGCGTTTGCTGTATTGCCCTGTAGTAAAGGAAACACAGTCGATGCAGCCCCAGGGGGTGTACCCCATAACGTCAACGCCATCCTCAAGAACGGCTTTTTTCATTTGCTCAATGTGAGAACGAAGATAAGCGATACGATAGTCATCGTTGACCTCGCCGTTTTCATCTTTTACATCCACCGAACCGAAGCCGTTTTCAACAATAAACAGTGGCTTCTGATAACGCTCATACAGAATATTGAGCACATAGCGCAGACCCACCGGATCGATCTGCCATCCCCAGTCTGAGGCTTTGACATGCGGGTTAGGCACGCTGCCTTCGAACCCCGACAGGGCAGAGCCGCTGCCAGCCTGTTCACTGCTGACGGCATTGCTCATGTAATAACTCAAGCCGATATAATCGGCGCAACCCTCACGCAGGATTTGCGCGTCGCCAGGCTCCATCGCAATGTCATACCCTTTGCGCTGCCACTCTTTTAAGATGTATGACGGGTAATAGCCACGCATATGCACATCACCAAACAGGAAACGCTCCCGCATGGCTTCCTGGGCATACATCACATCATCGGGATGGCAGGAGAAGGGATACAGCGGCACCATGGCGATCATGCAGCCAATGTGTAATTCCGGGTTAATCTCATGCCCGAGTTTCACCACCTGTGCACTGGCAACAAACTGGTGGTGCAACACCTGGTACATGCACGCTTCCGGGTTCGGCTCCTGGGTGAAGATCACCCCCGAGCAGCAGTAGCCAAACAACGGGGTTTTCCAGTTGCGCTGATTGTTAATCTCATTGAACGTCATCCAGTATTTCACTTTATGCTGGTAACGCTTGATCACTGCCGCACTGAATCTGACAAACAGATCCACCACTTTGCGGTTTTTCCAGCCACCATATTCGGTGACCAGATGGTTGGGCATCTCGAAGTGTGAGAGCGTAATAACGGGTTGAATGCCATGCTTCAGCAGCTCATCGAACAGCGCATCGTAGAAACGCAGCCCTTCCTCATTCGGCTTCAGCTCATCGCCGCGAGGGAAAATACGTGACCAGGCAATCGAGGTGCGGAAACATTTGAATCCCATCTCGGCAAACAACGCGATGTCACCAGGGTACTGATGATAAAAATCCACCGCGTCATGATTGGCGTACAAAAGCCCCTCTTTTATGCCGTCGGTAATCACACGGTCCACGCCGTGTGCCCCGCTGGTCAGGACATCAACAATGCTCGGGCCTTTGCCACCTTTGTCCCATCCACCTTCAACCTGGTGTGCAGCAACCGCGCCACCCCACATAAACTCTTTTGGTAATTTATTGTTCATCATTCACTTCTTTTTCAGTCATTCAGACAGCGTTGACGTTAGCCATCACACGTTTTTCTGTTGGGATTTCTTCTTTAAATCCACCGAGCCAGGCGAACACCACGCCCAGGACGAAGGCGACGCTCACTGACAGCAGGAAGCCGAGGAATTGCGTCATATGCCCTTCTTTGAAGAACACCGGTAACACCGCAATACCCGGTATGCAGTAGCTCCATGACACCGCATTGAATGCACCAGCGATGGCGCCACCTATAGCTCCGGCCAGGCATCCGCAAATCATCGGGCGCTTAAGACGCAGTGCCACACCATAGATAGCCGGTTCCGTAATACCAAACAGAGCGGTGATCCCGGCAGAGAGTGCGACGCGTTTCAGTTCATCGTCTTTAGCTTTCAGATAGACACCAAAAACGGCGCCAGCCATGCCAAAGACCGCTGAAGCCTGTAACCCGGTAAAGGTGTCGTAGCCCAGCGTGGCATAGTTACCGACGGTGACCGGAGTAATACCCCAGTGAACGCCCAGGGTGACCAGTGGCATCCAGACGGCACCGACAACAAAACCGGCAATGGACGGGCTGAGATGGTACAGCGAGTTGTAAACACCACCGATGGCACCGCCTATCATGTTGCCGACAGGGCCAAATGCCAGCAGCGTTAAGGGCACCATAATCGCCAGGCAGAACATTGGGGTGAACATATTGCGGATGACGATGGGCAGGATGCGTTCAAAGAAGCGCTGCACATAAGACATGATCCATACCATCAGAATGACAGGGATCACCGAGGAGGTGTAGCTGAGGTACTGCACCGGCAAACCAAGGAAGGTTAGCGGATCAGCTGTCAGGGGAATACCTGCCACCTCGACCAGTACTTTCGCAATCTCCGGGTTATCCACTGCCGCTTTCATCAATGCCTGCAAGGCAGGATCGGCAGAATTAGCCAGTAAGATCTTGTTGGCCGTCAGCATATTGATGTAATCAGGTGAAACCAGGGCACAGGCGGCAATCACCGCCGTGAAAGGGTTCACATTGAATTTTTTCGCCGCGGTGAAGGCCACCATCACGGGCAGGAAGGTAAAGCCGGTCCAGGAAACAAAGTTAAGAATACGGTAGGTACCGCTGGCAGGATCCATCCACCCCAGTGCGGCGAACAGTGAAATCAGCCCCTGTAATACGCCACATGCCGCCAGTGGATAAAGAAAGGGCGCAAAGATGCTGGAAATAATATCCATCAAACGATTAACGACACCGACATTAGGTGCGCTGACCGCCACGCTTTCGTCAATATGCAGCAGGTTCTGTACTTCACGATAGGCATCGCCCACGTGATTGCCGATGACGACCTGCAACTGACCACTGGATTCAACTGCGGTAATCACACCTTTAACGCGCTTTAAGGTGTCTTTATCTACCTGCGAATAATCTTTGAGAACGAATCGTAATCTCGTGGCACAATGCGTGACACTGATCACATTATCATCACCACCAATCAGAACGACGATCTCTTTCGCCGATTCAGCATAGTTAATTGCCATCACGTGTCTTCCGTTGCCATTAGTTTAATTTAAGTCGTTAGCGCTTAAATATTTCGAAATTAATGGTAAAAAAAGACACTGTTAAAGTCACGTTATAACAAAAATACAGACTCGTCATTTGTCACAAGAAAGAAACACCCTGTGACATCTCCGGCGTCATTTTATTCGCCAGCTGGCGACCAATAGACTCAAGGATATAAATCACCGGAACCTGTGTCGTAATGTCATATTCATTCGCGATCAAGACTCTGGATACATGATAGGAAACATTGAAGTCAGCCATCAAAGCAAGAGTGGATTTGTTATTACTGGTTATGCTGACAATCTTGCATTGATGAATAAGAAACTGTTTGGCTAATTTAATAATTTCAGGGGTTTCACCCGACACTGATAAAACGATAGCCACCGCATTTTTATACATATCGGTGCTAACGGGATAGTAAGGATCGTCAATGTGGTTGCTAAACTTACCAATGTTGGAGAAGAAGCGTGCCCCGTACTTACCCAGCGTGCCTGAGCTGCCTGCGCCAACGAAGATTACACGCTCCGCTGCGACTATATGTTCTGCTGCGCTGATAATTAATTCATCGAAGTCATCATTATTAATACTTTTAAAGAAGCTGAGTATTTCATCAGCGCCATGTGGTAACAGTATTTTTTTATCCTGCTCCAGATACATTCTCAGGTAGGCTTTGAATTCAGAATATCCATTGAAGTTTATCTTCTTGCAAAAACGCAATACCGTTGCCGTCGACACCTCAGAACTGTTTGCCAGTTCTCTGATCGTCATATACATAACAGTATTCAAATTTTTAATCACAAAATTATAAACTCTATTCTCCAGCGCGTTTAAAGTGGATATCGTCTTGTTGGTAAACATTCATCAATCTCTTTATAGATGGCGAAAGAAACAGCAATTAACCCTGTAACAGGGTGTGACACACTAGTTTTTTTGGCGCTTTGTTCCCAATAGAAACCGTAATCAATATTCAATTTTGTGATTCAGAGCACAATTGGAGCAGGCCCGGTATTCATCGTTGATCCCATTTCACGGTGGTGCAGGCATTTTTTATACAGACCACAACCCGTTGAAGGCGTGAAGGCCGATCGCGCGAACGGGTCAACGGTATTTACGGTGCTCATCAGGCGCATTTATGGCAGACTTGGCGTTTTTCTACAGGGAGTCTACCAGAGATGCTTAAGCAGGTAGAAATTTTCACCGACGGTTCGTGCCTTGGCAACCCTGGCCCCGGGGGATATGGCGCGATTATGCGTTATGGCAAGCATGAGAAAACGTACAGCGCGGGTTTCCACCTGACCACCAATAACCGCATGGAAATGATGGCGGCGATTGTCGCACTGGAGGCGCTGACGCAGCCTTGTGCTGTGGTACTGAGTACCGACAGTCAGTATGTTCGCCAGGGGATTACCACCTGGATTCATAACTGGAAAAAACGCGGCTGGAAAACCACCGATAAGAAGCCGGTTAAGAATGTCGACCTGTGGAAACGCCTGGATGCCGCCCTCAGCCACCATGAGATCACCTGGAAGTGGGTTAAAGGTCATGCGGGTCACGTTGAGAATGAACGCTGCGATGAGCTGGCACGCACAGCGGCCGGTCATCCTACGGCCGACGATGTCGGCTATATTTCCGAGCTTTAACCGGTTTGATACGGGCGGGCAGGAAATGCGATCAACGGCCGCCCGCCGCATCAATAAACGTTCCGGTAATGTATGACGCCTCATCGCTGAGCAACCAGGCAATCGCGCGGGCGATCTCTTCCGGCTGCCCACCGCGCTGCATCGGAATGCCGGGTGCCACCCGGTCTACCCGCTGCGGTTCACCGCCGTCTGCGTGCATCTCGGTGTAAATAAAGCCCGGGCGCACGCTGTTCACTCTGATGCCCTGCGCCGCCACTTCCAGCGATAACCCTTTCGTCAGCGCATCCATCGCCCCTTTGGATGCTGCGTAATCAACGTATTCACCCGGTGCTCCCGTTCTGGCCGCCGCCGAGGAGACATTCACAATCGCCCCGCCGCTGCCGCCATGATGGTGCCCCATGCGCTTCACCGCTTCGCGGCAGCAAAGAAAACTGCCCGTGACGTTGGTGGCAAACACCCGATTGATACGCTCTGCCGTGAGCTGCTCCAGCGTGGCCTGCTGAAACAGAATGCCGGCATTATTGACCAGCGCGGTCAGTTGCCCTGGCTGGCGGTCGATGTCGGCAAACATCGCCATCACCTGCGCTTCCTCAGCGATATCGGCCTGAATGGCAAAGGCACTGCCGCCCTGCTGCTCAATCAGATCGACCACTTCAAGTGCGGCATCGGTGCGCCGGGCGTAGTTGACGGCGACCCGCCAGCCCATTTGTGCCAGCAGAATGGCGGTAGCCCGGCCAATGCCGCGACTGGCGCCTGTCACTAATGCGATTTTCATAAGGTGTTCCCATAGAAACAGAAAAGGGCTGACCGGAAAAGAAGGTCAGCCCCAACAGATTATCCGCCAGTGATAACGCTGCGGTTATTCGTATTCGCTCATTGGTACGCAGGAGCAGAACAGGTTACGGTCACCGTAAACATCATCCAGACGCTTCACCGTTGGCCAGTATTTATTCGCGCTCCCGGCCGGGAATACCGCCAGTTCACGCGTATAAGGATGGCTCCACTCGCCGACAATTTCCATCTGGGTATGCGGTGCATTCACCAGTGGGTTATCTTCCAGCGGCCATTCCCCCCCTGCCACCCGGTCAATCTCCATGCGGATCGCCAGCATCGCATCGATAAAGCGGTCCAGCTCGGTTTTGCTTTCTGATTCGGTCGGTTCCACCATTAACGTGCCTGCCACCGGGAAGGACATGGTCGGTGCGTGGAAACCGTAGTCGATCAGGCGCTTAGCAATATCCAGCTCGCTGATGCCGGTCTGCTCTTTCAGTGGGCGGATATCCAGAATACATTCGTGCGCCACGCGGCCATCACGTCCAGCGTAGAGGATCGGGTAAGCCGATTGCAGACGGTGAGCAATGTAGTTGGCATTGAGGATCGCCACCGAACTCGCCTGCTTCAGGCCTTCCGCGCCCATCATGCGGATATACATCCAGCTGATGGGCAAAATGGAGGCGCTGCCAAACGGTGCCGCAGAAACCGCGCCCTGCCCGGTCAGCATCCCGTCAATCTGCACCACGCTGTGGCCCGGCACAAACGGTGCCAGGTGCGCCTTAACGCCAATCGGTCCCATACCTGGCCCGCCGCCGCCGTGCGGAATGCAGAAGGTTTTATGCAGGTTAAGGTGCGAAACATCAGCGCCGATATAACCCGGCGTGGTGATCCCCACCTGAGCATTCATGTTCGCGCCGTCGAGATAAACCTGCCCACCAAACTGATGAACGATCTGACAGACTTCACGGATCGTCTCTTCATACACACCGTGGGTCGATGGATACGTCACCATAATGCAGGAAAGCGCTTCGCCCGCCTGTTCTGCTTTCACACGCAGATCGTGAAGATCGATATTGCCCTGTTTATCACACGCGACGACGACCACTTCCATGCCCGCCATCTGTGCTGAGGCTGGGTTAGTGCCGTGTGCTGAGCTTGGGATCAGACAGATATGACGGCCCGCTTCGTTACGGCTTTCATGGTAACGGCGGATCGCCAGCAGACCCGCGTATTCACCCTGCGCGCCCGAGTTTGGCTGCATACAGAGCGCATCATAGCCTGTCAGCTGTACCAGCCAGCGGGAAAGCTGGCCGATCATTTGCAGGTAGCCGCCTGCCTGTTCTGCCGGGCAGAACGGGTGCAGTTCGGCAAATTCAGGCCAGGTGATGGGGATCATCTCAGCCGCTGCATTCAACTTCATGGTGCAGGAGCCGAGCGGGATCATCGCCTGGTTCAGCGCCAGATCTTTACGCTCCAGGCTGTGCATGTAACGCATCATCTCGGTTTCACTGTGATGACGGTTAAATACCGGGTGGGTCAGGATCGCTTCCTGGCGGATCATCGCCGCCGGGATAGCCTGCGCGTCGGTATCCAGCGCGTCGATATCCAGCCCATGTTCATTCCCCAGCAGCACGGAGAACAGCGCCACCACATCTTCGCGGGTGGTGGTTTCATCCAGCGTGATACCCACGGCATTCAAAATGTCGCTACGCAGGTTCATGCCAAAGCTCAGCGCCCGATCCAGTACCGCCGCTTTGTCGCTGACTTCGACCGTCAGGGTATCGAACCAGGTCGCATGACGCAGTTTCAGACCGCGCTGCTGCAAGCCCTGCGCGAGGATATCGGTCAGACGGTGAATACGGCTGGCAATGCGCTTCAGGCCGACAGGACCGTGGAAAACAGCATACAAGCTGGCAATATTCGCCAGCAGAACCTGCGAGGTACAGATGTTGGAGTTGGCTTTCTCACGGCGGATATGCTGTTCGCGGGTCTGCATCGCCATACGCAATGCGGTGTTACCGGCGGCATCACGGGATACGCCGATAATGCGTCCCGGCATCGAGCGTTTATGCTCATCACGCGCCGCAAAGAAGGCAGCATGTGGGCCGCCGTAACCCATTGGCACGCCAAAACGCTGGGCAGAACCGAAAACAATGTCGGCACCCTGTTTACCCGGTGCCTGCAACAGCACCAGCGTCATCATGTCGGCCGCCACGCTCACAACCACTTTGCGGCTTTTCAGCTCGGTAATCAGGTCAGCATAATCATGCACTTCCCCGCCAGTACCGACCTGCTGCAGCAGCACGCCGAACACATCGTCCAGCTCCAGCACTTTTTCTGCTTTGTCCACCAGCACGTCAAACCCGAAGGTTTCGGCACGGGTGCGCACCACATCCAGCGTCTGCGGGTGAATATCGTCCGCGACGAAGAAACGGTTGGCGTGTTTCAGTTTGCTGACCCGCTTCGCCATCGCCATCGCTTCAGCAGCGGCAGTGGCTTCATCCAGCAAAGAAGCGGAAGCAATATCCAGCCCGGTCAGGTCCAGCGTCAGTTGCTGGAAGTTCAGCAGCGCTTCCAGGCGGCCCTGCGACACTTCCGGCTGATAAGGGGTGTAGGCGGTGTACCAGCCTGGGTTTTCCAGCATATTGCGCAGGATCACCGGCGGGGTCAGTACCGGGGTGTAACCCATGCCGATATACGATTTATAGCGTTGGTTCTGTGCAGCAATCGCTTTCAACTCGGCCAGCGCCAGATGTTCCGTCAGCGCATCACCCACAGCGGGCGGGCTGGGAAGCTGGATGTCGGCGGGCACAATCGAGGTAATCAGATCGGTCAGTGAGGCCGCGCCAATCGCATTAAGCATCGCGCCCTGCTGTTCCTGCGAAGGTCCAATATGGCGCTCGATAAATGCACCGTGATGTTCAAGCTGGCTGAGTTTCTGGGTCATGATCGGTCAATCCTGCATCGGGCATAGGGGGTAGGTAACAATGGCCGATTCGCTAAATGGCTTAGCGTTATCGGCGCATTGAGATAGCTATGGGATCGCTTATTCAATCAGTCCCTGATAGGCGGCCGCATCCAACAACGTCTCAAACTCGGTCTCATCAACCGCTTTGATACGGAACAACCAGCCATCGGTATACGGGGAGCTGTTGACCAGTTCTGGCTCTGAATCCAGACCGCTGTTCACTTCCACAATTTCACCACTTAACGGCGCATAAATATCTGAGGCCGCTTTCACTGACTCTGCCACGGCGCAGTCTTCGCCCTGGCTGTAGGTGTTGCCTACATCCGGCAGGTCAACAAACACCATGTCACCCAACAGCTCCTGCGCATGTTCGGTAATCCCAACGGTATAAGTGCCATCGGCTTCTTTACGCACCCATTCATGGCTGTCACGGTATTTCAGTTCTGCTGGTACATTGCTCATCAACATGCTCTCCAAAAATCGTCTTATCTTTATACGCCGCAGAGGTACTGCGGCGTGGAATCGCTATTTTGTTACCGGTTTACCGGCACGAACAAAAACAGGTTTGGTGACGCGCACCGGCATTTCGCGGTTGCGGATGTGTACCACGGCATGTTCACCAATGCCCGCTGGAACACGCGCCAGGGCGATGCTACAGCCCAGCGTCGGGGAAAATGAACCGCTGGTGATAATCCCTTCCTGCAGGTTGCCCTCAGCGTCGGTAAAGTGCACGGGTAATTCGTTACGCAGCACACCTTTCTCCGTCATGATCAGACCTACCAGCTGCTCCGTTCCCTTCTCGCGCTGAAACTCCAGCGCTTCGCGGCCAATAAACTGGCGGTCTGTGGGTTCCCAACAGAGGGTCCAGCCCATATTGGCGGCCAGCGGAGAAACCCCTTCATCCATCTCCTGGCCGTAAAGGTTCATTCCGGCTTCCAGACGCAGGGTATCACGCGCGCCCAGTCCAGCAGGCTTTACGCCCGCCGCCAGCAGCTGTTGCCAGAAGCCAACCACCTGCTCATTAGGCAGGGCAATTTCATAGCCAGATTCCCCGGTATAACCGGTGGTGGCAATAAACAGATCGCCGGACTGAACACCGAAGAAGGGCTTCATGCCGCTGACCGCCGCACGCTGTTCTTCCGTGAATAAGGTTTGGGCCTTTAGCTGGGCTTGCGGTCCCTGCACGGCCACCAGCGACAGGTCATCACGCTCTGTCAGCAGCACGCCGAAGGCCGCTGCATGTTCACCGATCCACGCCAGATCCTTTTCACGGGTGGAGGAGTTCACCACCAGTCGGAAAAAGTCTTCGCTCATAAAGTAAACAATCAGATCGTCTATTACGCCAGCGGACGCATTGAGCATCGCGGTGTAGAGGGCTTTGCCGGGCTGAGTCAGCCGCGCGACATCATTGGCCAGCAGATGGCGCAGGAATTCGCGGGTACGCACACCGTGCAGATCGACGATGGTCATATGGGAAACGTCAAACATCCCGGCATCAGTGCGCACCGCGTGATGTTCATCCATTTGAGAGCCGTAGTGGAGCGGCATCATCCAGCCGTGAAAATCGACCATGCGGGCACCACTTGCGTGATGCTGTTCGAATAACGGAGTCTGCTGAATCGGGGTTTGCTGAGTCATAGTTTTCCTGTGCCATCCGGTTGCTGACGAGTGTTTTTTACCGCCTGCTGCGGCCAACGCAATCGTTACCTTCGCTACGAACTTACCACTGAACCTGTCAATTAACCATAAGATAAACGAGGTCGAATTCGCTCTGAGCCAAAAAGGAGCAGCACCGATTTTCTGGTTTTTTTGGCTGAGAAAATGCGTTATCGCACACAAAAATGGCAACTGATGGGCAATAAGACAGTTCAAAGACAAAGTAATGACATTTTTCGCCCAAAAAATCACTTCAGGAAAACGGCGTTGTCATTAGTAAAAATAATGCGAAGTTGTGGGTGAAATTAGAATTTTTCAAACGATGTACAAAAAAGGGGCAACCGTTGCACTCTGATTGCGCAGCAGGAGAAACAGGGAATGACAGGCGTAAAAAAGGGGAGCCTCAGCTCCCCTGCTATTTCACTCAGCTTAACGCAACCACTCAGGCAGGTCGTGTAGCCCCATCGCCTGTTTGAGCAGACGCGGCTTCACGCCGGGCAGGTTATCCGCCAGCGCCAGACCGACATCACGCAGCAGTTTCTTCGCCGGGTTGTTGCCATCAAACAACTCGCGGAAGCCCTGCATACTGGCCAGCATCACGGCGGCACTGTGCTTGCGAGTACGCTCATAGCGACGCAGATAGAGGTGCTGACCGATATCTTTGCCCTGCTGTTGCAGGCGCTTAACCTCACCGATCAATTCAGCGGCATCCATAAAGCCGAGGTTAACGCCCTGCCCGGCCAGCGGATGAATGGTATGTGCCGCATCGCCCACCAGAGCAAGACGATGTGCCGCGAAGTTGCGCGCATAGCGCCCCATCAGCGGGAAGGTTTTACGCTCGCTTTCAAGCGTACACAAGCCCAGTTTCATATCGAACGCCACCGATAGCTGCTGGTTAAACACCGCTTCAGGCATCGCCTGTAACCGTGAAGCCTCCTGCGGCGACAGCGACCAGACAATGGAACAAAGATGTGGATCGCTCAGCGGTAAGAAGGCCAGAATGCCGTCACCGTGAAACACCTGGCGGGCGAGCGACTCGTGGGGCTGCGCCGTGCGGATATTGGCGACCAGCGCATGATGCTGATAATCCCAGAAGGTCAGCGGGATATCGGCTTTGTTGCGCAGCCAGGAGTTAGCACCGTCTGCCGCTACCAGCAGGCGGGCAGTCATCATGCTGCCATCCTGCAATGTGACAAAGGCTTCGTTATCACCAAACGCCACCTGCTGTAATTCAGCAGGGGCAACCAGCGTGATATCGCTGAGGCTTTCTGCCCGCTGCCACAGTGCCTGGTGGACCACCCGGTTCTCAATAATATGCCCAAGGTGCGCCAGCCCTTGCTGCTCATCATCAAAAGTAATATGACCAAAACTGTCACGGTCCCACACTTCCATGCCGTGATAGGCACTGGCACCTGAACTGAGGATCGCATCCCAGACGCCAAGATGCTGCAACAGGCGTTCGCTGGCGGCATTAATCGCAGAAACACGTAATGCCGGAGGAGCGGTATTGTCCAGCGGCGGCGGTATTTCACGCTCCAGTACCGCAACGCGCAATCCGCTGCCCTGTAAGCCACAGGCCACGGCCAGCCCGACCATTCCGCCACCGGCGATGATCACATCATAGGTTTGCATGACTGCTTTCTCCTCAACGCTTAACCCAGCCTAACGTGCGCTCGGCCAGCAAATTACGTAATGGCGGCAGATGATCCATCGCCATCAGCCCCAGGTTGCGCCCTGCAACCAGCGGCGTATATCGGTTTGCAAACAGTCGAACCAGCCCATCGGTAATGCCAATCGTGGCCTGCACGTCCGGCTGGCGTCGTTGCTGATAGTGGTGCAGCGTGGCATACGCCCCCACGCCATGCCCGGCACGCCATGCCGCCGCCAGCGTTTCTGCCAGCGACATCACATCACGGATGCCGAGGTTAAACCCCTGACCGGCTATCGGGTGCAGCGTTTGCGCCGCATTGCCGACCAGCGCCAGCCGATGGGAAATATGCTGTGTCGCGGTTTGCAGCTTCAGCGGGTAACTGTCACGCTGACCGACCTGGGTAATGCGCCCCAGCCGCCAGCCAAAGGCTTTCTGTAATTCCGCGAGGAAGTGCGTATCGCTCCAGCGATCCACCACGTCTTTCTGCGCCAGCGGATGGCACCAGACCAGTGAGCTGCGCCCCCCCGACATGGGCAATAATGCCAGCGGCCCATATTCGGTAAAGCGTTCAAACGCCTGTCCCTGATGCGGTAACTGGGTAGTGACGTTAGCGATCACCGCCACCTGCTGGTAATCCTCACTTTGCCACTGTACTCCGCAGGCTGCGGCCACGCGTGAGCGCGAACCATCAGCCGCCACCAGCAGCTCACCCGTCAGCCGCTCACCGCTTTCCAGTAATACGCTAACGCTCTCCAGGGTACGTTCCACCCCAGTGACTTTGTCCGGGCAGCGCAGCGTGATGCCTGGCGCCTTTTTCAGGCGGGCAAACATCCGCTGCCCCACTTCATGCAGCTCAACCACCTGCCCCAGCGCCGACACAGCATAGTCAGCCGCCGCCAGAGAGACAAAACTGGCATGCCCGCGATCGCTGACATGCACATCGGTGATCGCGGTAGCAGCCGATGCCAGCACCGGCCAGAGACCAATGGCGGCCAACTGCTGGCAGGTGCCTTCGGCCAGGGCAATCGCCCGTCCATCAAAGCCGGGATGCGCCCGGCTGGCAGGCTCCGTCCCTTCGACCAGCGTCACCGCCAGTTTTCCTTGCGTCAGGTGTGAGATCGCCAGTGCCAGCGTGGCGCCAGCCATCCCGCCCCCTGCGATAATTATGCTCATGAACGCTTCGCTGCCGCCATCAGTGCTTCAATATCATCGGCATCTTTCACCACCGTGTCCGTCAGGTTTTCGTTACCGTCGGCGGTAATAATGATGTCATCTTCAATGCGAATACCAATACCGCGATACTCTGCGGGCACATCAGCATCCGGTGCGATATACAAGCCAGGCTCGATAGTCAGCACCATGCCCACTTCCAGAATGCGGTCCCGGTCCACGCCGTAGTGACCCACATCATGCACATCCAGCCCCAGCCAGTGGCTCAGCCCGTGCATAAAGAACTGACGATGGGCATTTTCAGCAATCAGCGTGTCGACATCGCCGTGCAGGATCCCCAGCTTCACCAGCCCGCTGACCATCACGCTGACTGCCGCCGCTGTGACATCACGAATGCTGGTGCCGGGACGATACAGCTCAAGTGAGCGGTAAAGCGCCGCCAGCACGATGTCGTAGATGGCGCGCTGCGGTGCGGTAAATTTCCCCCCGACCGGGAAGGTTCGGGTGATATCGCCTGCGTAGCCCTGGAGTTCACATCCGGCGTCAATCAGCACCAGCTGTCCGTCACGCATCTGACTTTCGTTTTCGGTGTAGTGCAGAATGCAGCCGTTATCGCCCGCGCCAACAATGGTGTTGTAGGACGGGAAGCGGGCACCGTGGCGGTTAAATTCGTGATGAATTTCCCCTTCCAGCTGGTATTCATACATCCCCGGACGCGACTTTTGCATGGCGCGAGTATGAGCCAGTGCGCTGATGCGCCCGGCTTCACGCAGCACCGCCTGCTCTTCAGGGGATTTAATCAGACGCTGCTCATGCACCCACGGACGCCAGTCGGTCAGCGTGGCGGGCGCAGAGAGGTTCTGCCGTGAGCCACGGCGCAATGTCTCCAGCGCCTTGAAAACGATGGCGTCAGCAAAGTCATACTGGCCCTGAGCATGGTAAATCACATCCAGGCCGTTCAGCAGCAGATGCAGCTGATCGTCGATGTCATTCCACGGCAGAGCACGGTCAACCGCCAGGGCACCTGGTGCAGCATCCTGTCCCAGGCGACGACCAAACCAGATTTCTGCCGTCAGATCCCGTACACGGTTGAACAGGACACTGTGATTATGATTGTCGGCGCTTTTAATCAGCAGCAGCGCAGCTTCCGGTTCGTTAAACCCGGTGAAGTACCAAAAATCACTGTTCTGTCGGTAGGGATACTCGCTGTCATTACTGCGCGTTGCTTCCGGTGCGGCAAAGATCACCGCTGCGCTGGCCGGAGCCATCTTCGCTAACAGCGCCTGACGGCGGCGCAAAAATTCTTGCTGGGTCATTTGACCTCCTGAATGCTGTTCCGTTAAATCACCACTGGCTGACGGGATGGCACAGCCCTAGTGCAGCGTCGGCTTTTTCATCACGACATTGGTCGGTATCGCGCGGGTAAAGGTATCGTGACACAGCAGTACGGCGACGCGCACATACTCGATCACCTCTTCCAGCGATTGTTCGAGTTCTTCCTGATCTTCATCTTCATCATAACCGAGCTGCGCGATGGTACGCAGATCGTCGATGGCTTCACCGGTTTCCCCTTTGACCTGGCCAATTTTGGGCTGTGCAACGCCCAGGCCCAGCAGGAAATGGTTCACCCAACCGGCCAGTGCATCAGCACGGTCAAATACGGTGATATCGTCATCTTCAGGCAGATAAAGCTGGAACAGGAAGCCTTCATCTTCCAGTGAATTTCCGATCGCATCGTGCATCTCTTGCAACGGTTGCGTCAGCGTTTGTGAGAACGCCATGCCTTCGTTTGTCAGGTCGTGCACCAGCGTTTGCCAGCTGCTGGCATGGCTGCCGCCACAGATCAATCCACTGATCAGGCCATGCATTTCTGCAGGGGTCATTCCTACGCCCTGCTGCGTCAGTACTGAGGCCAGCGTGTTGTAGCCCGGCATTATGTTGGTTAGTGACATGAGTTTTGATCGTCGTTGGCTGGATAAGTTCGTGATATGCTACCACCAGGTGCCTCAACGATTCCAGAAAGGGGTTGTTTCTTATATTAGGCGTAGTTATAGTGGCGCCCCTCCCAAGCCCTTGAGCGGTAAGGGTGATTGCGGGCGCAGTAATCAGTCAGGATGGTGGCATGTCTGCACAACCGGTAGATATTCAAATTTTTGGCCGTTCATTAAGAGTAAATTGTCCGCCAGAACAGCAAGATGCGCTGAATCTGGCTGCCGAAGACCTCAATCAACGGTTGCAAGACTTAAAAGTTCGCACTAGAGTCACAAATACAGAGCAACTGGTATTCATTGCAGCACTGAACATTTGCCATGAACTTGCGCAGGAAAAAGTCAAAACCCGTGACTATGCGTCGAACATGGAACAACGAATTCGGATGCTACAACAGACCATTGAACAAGCATTGCTTGAGCAAGGTCGCATAACTGAACGTACCGGTGCGAAGTTCGAATAACACTTTAGCGTTACCTGTGATACAGTGACGGTGAAGTAAAAAATTCTCTGAGATGTTTGCAAGCGGGCCCGTCCCCTGAGCCGATAATTAATACCAAACAGAGTGTGACGCTCTGTAACCTGTGCGCAAGCTCGGTCCGTCCGAGAAGCCTGATGGTTACGACGGCATACTCACCTTGAACCATGGGTTCAAGGGTTACAGCCTGCGGCGGCATCTCGGAGAACCTCCCTTTTTTTGTGTTCCCCCCTCCCGAACGATTCGATTTTTCTCTAAGCTATCTGGCACGCTTCTGTACGATTTCATGGAGTCAGCCACGTGATGAACCCCACATTGATGCTCCGTCAGGATATCCGTAAGCACGTTCGCAATTTGCGGCGTGAGATTAGCGATGAACAGCAACAACTCGCCGCCGTGCAGGTTGCCGATCATGCCCTGAATTTTGCCCCGGTCCAGCAGGCGAAGAATATCGCGCTGTTTCTGTCCGTCGATGGCGAAATCAATACCCGACCGTTAATCGCCAAACTGTGGCAGCGAAAGCAGCAGGTTTACCTGCCGGTGCTTCATCCCTTCTCGGCGGGCCAGTTACTGTTTCTGCGTTACGACGAGCACACCGAGCTGAAGATAAACCGTCTGCGTATTCCTGAGCCGCCGCTGGATATCCGTAATCTGCTGCCATTAAGCGAACTGGATGTGCTGATCGTGCCACTGGTGGCGTTTGATGCAGGGGGGCAACGTTTGGGGATGGGGGGCGGATTTTACGATCGGACGCTACAGAACTGGCAGCAGCACGGCTTTATGCCGGTAGGTCTGGCGCATGATTGTCAGCAGGTGGACACCTTGCCGGTAGAGCAGTGGGATATCCCGCTTCCCGCACTCATTACACCTTCAAAGATATGGCAGTGGTAATACCCTTTATCTTACACACCACAGGTGTGTTGCCTGACCTCACAAACCCCGGTCACTGACTTCAGTCAGCTCCCGGGGATGTGTTCAGTTGTCGCCTTCCTGCGGCGCGAAATCTTGCGGGTACTCATTATCCATCTGGCTGAATCAATGCCTCAAAATTGAGGCATGAACAACACGATAATCAGTACAGCAGACGTGCGCGGACGGTGCCAGGAATGGCCTTCATCAGTTGCAGTGCTTTATCAGCCACATCCTGCGGGGCATCAACGTCGATGACCACGTAGCCCATCTGCGGCGTTGTTTGCAGATACTGAGCGGAGATGTTGATGCCCTGGTCTGCAAAGATCAGGTTGATCGCCGTCAGTACACCCGGACGGTTCTCATGGATGTGCATCAGCCGGCTGGCATTGGCACCGTGCATTGGCAGCGAGGCTTCCGGGAAGTTAACCGCTGACAGCGTAGAACCATTGTCAGAGTACTTCGCCAGTTTACCCGCTACTTCAATACCGATGTTCTCCTGAGCTTCCTGGGTCGACCCACCGATATGCGGTGTCAGGATCACGTTATCGAACTCACACAGTGGTGAATTAAACGGATCGCTGTTGGTCGCAGGTTCTTCCGGGAAGACGTCAATCGCCGCGCCCGCCAGGTGCTTAGTGGCCAGCACGTGGCACAGCGCAGGAATATCCACCACGGTGCCGCGTGAGGCGTTGATCAGCAGCGCGCCGGGCTTCATCAGCGCCAGCTCGTCCGGGCCCATCATATTCTGGGTGGACTGGGTTTCAGGCACATGCAGGCTTACCACATCGCTCATATTCAGCAGATCAGAGAGATGCTGTACCTGCGTGGCATTACCCAGCGGCAGTTTGCTCTCAATATCGTAGAAGAACACGTGCATGCCCAGGCTCTCAGCCAGCACGCCCAGTTGCATACCGATATGGCCGTAACCAATGATGCCCAGCTTTTTGCCGCGTGCTTCATAGGAGCCGACAGCCAGCTTATGCCACACACCGCGGTGTGCTCTCGCATTAGCAGCAGGAACACCGCGCAGCATCAGCAGCAGCTCACCGATAACCAGTTCAGCGACGGATCGGGTATTGGAGAAAGGTGCGTTAAACACCGGAATACCACGCTTCGCTGCCGCATTCAGATCAACCTGGTTCGTCCCGATGCAGAAACAGCCAACGGCGACCAGTTTTTCTGCCGCAGCAAAGATCTCTTCGGTGAGGTTGGTGCGCGAACGCAGCCCGATAAAGTGCGCATCACGGATGGATTCTTTCAGTGTTTCGCTATCCAATGCGCCCTTGTGAAATTCAATGTTGGTGTAGCCAGCAGAGCGCAGATTATCAACTGCACTCTGGTGAACGCCTTCCACCAGCAGGAATTTAATCTTGTCTTTCTCCAGTGATACTTTTGCCATTTCCCGACCCTATTTAGCAGACTTCAGATGTGGCTTAATCCCTATCATTGTTCCCGTTGACCGGCGTAATCGCTGTCGGCTGCAATGGGAAAACTGTGGGGATATAAGATAGCCTTCTGTCAAAATAACAAAATCTACGCTGGCGGCAATACAAACGATTGCCTGGCCTCTAGCATGGTGCCCCCGGCTCACAGAACATTGCGACAGAAAATCATGGTGCAACGTGAACCTTCAGGAGGATCGCGCCTCAGGCAGCCACTATGTGACATAAGTCACTAAATTTCGCCTGCAAAAGAAAAGATGTTTTTCGCATAAAAATAACCGGCATCCCTGGGATGCCAGACAGATCATTTCTGAATAGTTTGCACGCCGTTGGCTGTACCGATCAGCGCTACATCCGCACCACGGGCACCAAACAGGCCCACAGTCACGACGCCTGGCAGCGCGTTAATCGCGGCTTCCAGCCGGATTGCGTCAATGATCTTGAGATTATGGACGTCGAGAATAATGTTTCCATTGTCGGTTACCACGTTCTGACGGTACTCCGGCTGACCACCAAGCTTCACCAGTTCACGAGCAACGTACGCACGCGCCATCGGGATAACTTCGACCGGCAGAGGGAAACGCCCCAGCACATCGACCTGCTTGGATGCATCCGCAATACAGATAAAGCGATCGGCCACGGCGGCAATAATTTTCTCGCGCGTCAGCGCTGCTCCACCGCCCTTGATCATCTGCATCTGCCCGTTAATCTCATCGGCACCGTCAACATAGACTGCCAACTGGTCGACCTCGTTAAGGTCGAAGACATGAATGCCGTAGCCTTTCAGCTTCGCCGTGGAGGCTTCTGAGCTGGAGACAGCCCCTTCAATCTGATGTTTAATCGACGCCAGTGCATCAATGAAATGGGCAGCAGTCGAACCGGTGCCGACACCAACAATAGTGCCCGGAGTAACGTAATCCAGAGCTGCCCAGCCGACAGCTTTTTTCAGTTCATCTTGTGTCATGGTATGTTTAAAACCTGTGAGCCACTGTGTGCGCGTAGTATAAAGCAAGGCGGGGGAAAATCACCGCCCTGCACGGGGTTTGATTCACAGGATTGGAACACACCCCACAAAGTGGTTGATTCGTAAAGTGGCGTAAGCTATACCCCCAATCTATGGCATAGTGCATAACCACACCTGAAAGAGAGTAGAACGATTAATGAAACGCCCGGATTATCGAACGCTTCAGGCGCTGGATGCAGTGATCCGCGAGCGCGGCTTTGAACGTGCCGCGCAAAAGCTCTGTATTACCCAGTCTGCGGTCTCACAGCGCATTAAGCAGCTTGAGAATATGTTTGGTCAGCCTTTGCTGGTGCGAACCGTACCGCCACGCCCAACGGAACAGGGTCAGAAACTGCTGGCGTTATTGCACCAGGTAGAGCTGCTGGAAGAAGAGTGGTTAGGTGACGATAATAGCGGCACCACGCCGTTACTGCTGTCGCTGGCGGTGAACGCCGACAGTCTCGCCACCTGGCTGCTTCCTGCCCTAAAAACCGTGCTGACGGATTCGCCAGTACGACTGAATCTTCAGGTGGAAGATGAAACCCGCACCCAGGAACGTCTGCGTCGCGGTGAAGTGGTGGGTGCCGTCAGTATCCAGCCGCAACCGTTGCCCAGCTGTCTGGTCGATCAGCTCGGTGCGCTCGACTATCTGTTTGTCGGCTCAAAAGAGTTTGCAGCCCGCTACTTCCCGAATGGCGTAACGCGCTCTGCACTGCTGAAAGCACCCGCCGTGGCGTTTGACCATCTGGATGATATGCACCAGGCGTTTTTACAGCAGAACTTTGATCTGTCACCGGGCAGCGTGCCCTGCCATATCGTCAACTCGTCAGAAGCGTTTGTGCAACTGGCTCGTCAGGGAACCACCTGCTGTATGATCCCGCATTTGCAGATTGAGCGCGAACTGGCAGAAGGGGAATTGATTGATTTAACGCCGGGCCTGTTGCAGCGCCGGATGCTGTACTGGCACCGTTTTGCCCCGGAAAGCCGACTGATGCGTAAGGTGACCGATGCCCTGCTCGCGCATGGTCATCGTGTGCTGCGCCAGGATACAGAGTAAAAACTAAGGGCGACCGCTGGGTCGCCCTTGATGTATGTTCAGCCCGCAAAGATTACTGATTGCGCTGCAATTCAAATACCACATCAACCTGGTCGTCGAAATGGATACTCTGCTGCTCATAAGTCTGGGCGGCGGAGGTCATTGGTGCGGAATCAGCGGCCTTGTACATCCGCGCCATCGGCATTGGCTGATAGTTAGCCACGTGATAACGAATGCTGTAAACCGACCCCAGCTTAGTGCCGAAGCCCTGCGCCAGATCGCCCGCCTGCTTTGTAGCATCATCAATGGCTGCTTTGCGCGCTTTCGCTTTGTACTCTTCAGGATTAGCCACACCCAGCTCAACCGAACGGATTTCGTTCAGGCCTGACTTCAGCGCACCGTCCAGCAGTTCATTCAACTTGTCCAGCTGACGTAATGTGACCTGAACCTGACGCACCGCACGGTAACCTTTCAGCACCGATTTACCGTCTTTCAGGTAGTCATATTCCGGTTGCGTACGCAGGTTGGCAGCATTGATATCTTTCTTCTCAATGCCGTTTGTATTCAGAAAATCAAAATATTGCTGTACGCGAGTATCAGCCTGCTTTTTCGCTTCACCGGCATCTTTAGCCGAAACATTCACTTCAATGGCGAGTGTTGCGATATCCGGCGTAGCATCAACGCTCGACTGCCCGGAGGTCACCACGTGCGGGCCATTTGGTAATTCATCAGCCTGCACTGCTAAGGGTAAAGTACTCAATCCAATCATTGCGGCCAGGGCCAGTTTCGTTAGCTTCACTGCTTCCTCCATGAGGTCTGTCATTATCTTTATCGATAGTGCTACCATGATTCGGTAGCGAATTGTTCCGCCAAAATGCGGCGGTACAACATATTTTAGGGCATATTAGCACATTACACTATGACATCGATTATAGCAGTGAGTTCCCGTTACAAAAATGAGAAAGCCTGCAGCGCCAGTTTTAGGGCAATCGCCCACATCACCAGCCCCACCAGCAGATTGATAATCCGCTGGGCACGCGTGGTATTCAGCAGCGGAGCCAGCCAGGCGGCTAACAGCGCGAGGCCGAAGAACCACAACACAGAGGCGCTGGCGGAACCTAACGCGAACCAGCGACGTGCCTCTTCCGGCAGCTGCCCACCCAGGCTGCCCAGCACCACAAAGGTATCCAGATAAACGTGCGGATTCAGCCAGGTCACCGCCATCATGGTCGCCACAATGCGCCAGCGTCCCTGCTTTAAAACGGCGGCAGACGCCAGATTGATATCGCCACTGAATGCGGTTCTCAGCGATCCCCAGCCATACCACAGCAGGAAAGCCACCCCGCCCCATGTCACCAGATTGAGTAACAGTTCAGATTGGTTAAGTAGCGCACTGCCGCCAAATATTCCGCCGCAGATCAACACGATATCACTTAGCGTGCAGAGTGCCGCAGTCATCAGATGATACTGGCGACGGATGCCCTGATTCATCACAAATGCATTCTGCGGGCCCAGCGGAAGAATAAGGGCTGCGCCCATGGCAACCCCCTGAAAATAAACGGATAACATCATAACCACCTCACCAGTCAAGATTTTCGGCAAGTGTATAGCGACAGTATCATTAGGGGAAATTGAAAGATTTAATGGTTAATAAGAAAGGCTAATGAGGGGATATTCGAAGCAAGGTAAGGGCCGACCAGCAAAGAAGGTCGGCCACGACAGGATTATTCCGCTTTCGCCACTTCTGCTTCTGGCGCTTTTACCTGGTGCAGATGAACATCCATCTGCGGGTAAGGAATACCGATATTATTGGCATCCAGCGTGCGTTTGAAGTTTCTCATCAGGTCCCAGTACACCTCCTGCAAGTCACCCGCCTTGCTCCAGCAACGCACCACAAAGTTAACGGAAGAGGCAGCCAGCTCATTCAGGCCAATCTGCACACCGCGCTCCTGCAACACACGAGGATCAGCATCCACGACTTCACGCAGCAGCTTGATCACCAGGTCAACGTCCGCGTCATAAGCCACACCGATGATAAATTCATTACGGCGCTCTGGCTCACGCGAGAAGTTAATGATGTTACCCGCGATAATTTTACCGTTAGGTACCACCACGATTTTGCCATCGGCGCTTCTCAATGTGGTGGAGAAGATCTGCACGTTAAGCACGGTGCCGGTCACGCCGCCCAGGTCAACAAACTCCCCTGCGCGGAACGGGCGGAAGGTCACCAGCAGTACACCCGCCGCCAGGTTCGAGAGCGAACCTTGCAAGGCCAGTGCAAAGGCGAAGCCTGCCGCTGCCAGCGCAGCAATCACCGAGGCCGTCTGCACGCCTACGCGCCCCAGAGCAGCAATCAGCGTAAAGGCAATGATGCCGTAGCGCACCAGCCCTGACAGGAAGTCCGCAACGGTAGGATCAATTTTTCGCGCCACCAGCAGTTTGTTCACTGTCCCGGAGATCAACCGGGCGGCAATCATACCGATGATAATAATGGCAATGGCTGCGACGATATTCACCGCATAGCTCAGGAGTAGCGCCTGGTTGCGTACCAGCCATCCACTCGCGCTGTTAATGCCACCGACCACATTTAGATCATCCATTTCCCTTTCCTTATTTTTGCCTAAAAGAGGCGTTCGAATTTCTGCTGTTAAATCAGCAGCCGATGCCGTTAATGGTAAACAAGAAAAGGGGTTGTGCCAAATAAGCAGTGAAATTACCTGAAAATTGAGAATTAAAGGCATAAAAAAAGGCCCCTAAGGGCCTTTTTTAAACAGAACGGAAACTTACAGTACGTCGACTGCGTTCAGCTCTTTGAATGCCTGCTCCAGGCGCACGATCATGGATGCCTGTGAAGAACGCAGCCATACGCGTGGATCATAGTATTTTTTGTTTGGCTTATCAGCGCCTTCCGGGTTACCCAGCTGCGCCTGCAGATAGCCTTCGTTCTTTTTGTAGTACTGCAGAATACCGTCCCATGTTGCCCACTGGGTATCGGTATCGATGTTCATTTTGATCACGCCGTAACCGATAGATTCTTCGATCTCAGCCGCTGATGAACCGGAACCACCGTGGAATACGAAGTCCAGGGCGTTCTCTGGCAGACCGTGTTTTTCGCTAACGTATTTCTGAGAATCACGCAGGATAGTCGGGGTCAGTTTCACGTTGCCTGGCTTGTACACGCCGTGCACGTTACCGAATGAAGCAGCGATAGTGAAACGCGGGCTGATAGCGTTCAGCTTGGTATACGCGTAATCAACGTCTTCTGGCTGAGTGTACAGGGCAGAAGCATCCATGTGGCTGTTGTCCACGCCGTCTTCTTCACCACCGGTGCAACCCAGTTCAATTTCCAGGGTCATGTCGATTTTCGCCATGCGCGCCAGGTATTTGCTGGAGATCTCGATGTTCTCTTCCAGAGACTCTTCAGACAGGTCGATCATGTGAGAAGAGAACAGGGGTTTACCGGTTTTGGCGAAGTGAGCTTCACCCGCATCCAGCAGACCGTCGATCCACGGCAGCAGTTTCTTCGCGCAGTGGTCAGTATGCAGAATGACTGGCACGCCGTAGTGTTCAGCCATCAGGTGAACGTGGTGTGCGCCAGAGATGGCACCAAAAATCGCAGCAGCCTGTGGCTTGTCAGATTTCAGGCCTTTACCCGCGATGAAACCAGCACCACCGTTGGAGAACTGAATGATAACCGGCGCTTTAACTTTCGCTGCGGTTTCCAGAACGGCGTTGATGGAGTCAGTGCCCACGCAGTTAACTGCTGGCAGAGCGAATTTGTTCTCTTTCGCTACCTGGAAGATCTTCTGCACGTCGTCACCGGTGACAACGCCTGGTTTTACGAAATCAAAAATTTTAGACATGTTAGCTTGTCCTGTTTCTTCGGTCGTATTAAAGGATTCAGTTCTCATGCGGGGTGCTTACACCCCGCGCTGAGGTTTAATTACTTCTGCTTTGCACGCTCTTCCAGCATGGCAACCGCAGGCAAGGTTTTGCCTTCCACGAACTCAAGGAATGCACCGCCACCGGTAGAGATATAAGAGATTTTATCTTCGATACCAAACAGGTCGATAGCGGCCAGCGTATCACCGCCGCCTGCAATGGAGAATGCGTCACTGTCTGCAATCGCGTTCGCGATGATTTCGGTGCCTTTACGGAAGTTCGGGAATTCGAACACGCCTACCGGGCCGTTCCACAGAATAGTTTTGGCTTCTTTCAACAACTTAGCCATTGCCAGTGCGGTTTCGTCGCCGAAGTCCATGATCTCTTCGTTGTCCTGAACCTCAGACACTTTCTTCACGGTAGAAGGTGCAGTTTCAGAGAATTCCGTGCCTACGCGGGAGTCAGTAGGAACCGGAATTTTGTATTCGTCGCGCAGTTTCTTAGCCGCAGCAACGAAGTCAGGTTCGTACAGAGATTTACCAACGTTGTTGTCGATAGCCACGAAGGTGTTCGCGATGCCACCACCAACAATCACGGTGTCAGCAATGTTCACCAGCGAGTTAAGCACATCGAATTTGGTAGAAACTTTAGAACCACCGACCACAGCAACCATTGGGCGAGCCGGGGTTTTCAGGGCTTTGCCCAGCGCTTCCAGTTCACCTGACAGCAGCGGACCCGCACAGGCGATTGGCGCGAACTTGCCCACGCCATGAGTAGACGCCTGAGCACGGTGAGCCGTACCGAAAGCATCCATCACGAAGATGTCGCACAGGGCTGCATATTTTTTAGAGAGGGTTTCGTCGTCTTTTTTCTCGCCTTTGTTAAAGCGCACGTTTTCCAGCACAACCAGTTTACCTGCGGTCAGCTCAACGCCGTCCAGGTAATCTTTGGCCAGTGAAACATTATCTGCACCCAACTTGTCTTTCAGGTAGTTCACTACCGGCAGCAGAGAAAACTCTTCGTTGTATTCACCTTCGGTCGGGCGACCCAGGTGAGAGGTAACCATCACTTTTGCGCCCTGCTTCAGTGCCGCCTCAATGGTCGGCAGGGAAGCGCGAATACGTGCATCCGACGTCACTTTCCCTTCTTTAACTGGCACGTTCAGATCCGCACGGATCAGAACACGTTTACCAGCCAGATCCAGATCGGTCATCTTAATTACAGACATGGTGAACCCTCTCGTTGATTCTCAAAGTTTTACAGACGCTGTACGCGCCTTACCTGAAACCGCTGGCGGCCATCGCTAACGTCGTATCGATCATACGATTAGCAAAGCCCCATTCGTTATCGCACCAGACTAATGTCTTGATAAGGTGCTGACCACTGACCCGCGTTTGGGTGCCGTCGACAATAGCACTGTGCGGATCATGGTTAAAATCAATGGAGACTAACGGCAATTCCGTGTAGTCCACTATACCACTAAATGCCCCTTCTGACGCACTTTGCAACAGGGCGTTAACCTCGCAGGCGCTGACGGGATCCCGCACACTCACGCTAAGGTCAATGGCCGTTACGTTGATGGTCGGAACACGTACAGCAATCGCTTCAAAACGATCATTAAATTTTGGGAAGAAGCGCGTAATCCCTGCGGCCAGGCGAGTGTCGACAGGAATAATCGACTGACTGGCCGCACGTGTACGACGTAAATCCGGGTGATATGCGTCAATCACCTGCTGGTCATGCATGGCAGAGTGGATGGTTGTCACCGTACCCGACTCAATCCCCCACGCATCATCCAACAGCTTGATAATAGGGATGATGCAGTTCGTGGTGCATGAAGCATTCGACACCAGTAAATGCTCCGGCAGCAGATCTTTTTCATTCACGCCAAAGACCACTGTGGCATCAAGATCGTTGCCGCCGGGATGTGAGAACAGAACCTTTTTGGCCCCTGCCTGCAAATGGGCTTCACCATCCGCACGACTGCCATAAACGCCGGTACAGTCCAGCACGATATCCACATTCAGCTCGCGCCACGGCAGTGCCGCAATCTCAGTATGGTGCAGCAAACGGATCGTGTCATCGCCAACAGAGAGCAGCTCGCGCTCCTGACGCACATCCCAGGCGAAGCGCCCGTGGCTGGTGTCATACTTTAACAGATGCGCCATTCCGGCTGCCTCTGCCAGCTCATTGATGGCAACCACCGTAATCTCGGCACGGCGACCGGTTTCATACAGTGCACGCAACACGTTGCGTCCTATACGACCAAATCCGTTAATGGCAATGCGAACCGTCATATCACTCCTGCTTCAGAATTCACTATGAAATCGGAGGATTAGCCTGAGCCAGCCACCGCGATTTGTACAGGATATTCTTGCATCATAACAAGGCTCAGTCTGAATGGTGATCCTTGTGTGACATAGCACTGAAACGCTTCAGCTAGAATAATAGAAGTAAGGAATAATAGGAATGATCGGGATCAATTGCGCCTTTCAACTTTCGATCTACGTCACAAAATCAGACAAAAGTTAGCGACCAGAGACAAATTTATCGGAAGAAATTTCGTCGACAGATGCACCAGCATCTCACCGCATAAAAAAGGCACCGCGATGCGGTGCCTGTTTATCACTGACCTGCCCGGTGCCGGGCAGGTCATGGCCGATTACAGCAGGCCTTTTGCTTTAGCAACAACGTTATCCACGGTGAAGCCAAACAGTTCAAACAGCTTCTCCGCTGGCGCTGACTCACCAAAGCTGGTCATACCGACGATAGCGCCGTTCAGACCAACGTATTTGAACCAGTAATCTGCGATACCCGCTTCAATCGCCACACGTGCGCTGACTGCTTTCGGCAGCACGGCTTCACGGTAGGCCGCATCCTGCTTGTCGAAAGCATCGGTAGATGGCATGGAAACCACACGCACCTTGCGACCTTCAGCGGTCAGTTTGTCATACGCGCCGACTGCCAGCTCAACTTCTGAGCCGGTTGCAATCAGGATCACTTCAGGCGTACCTGCGCAGTCCTTCAGCACATAAGCACCACGTGCCACGTTTGCCAGCTGCTCAGCAGTACGGTCCTGCTGTGCCAGATTCTGACGTGACAGGATCAGGGCCGTCGGGCCATCGTTACGCTCAATCGCATATTTCCATGCAATGGCTGATTCTACCTGGTCACATGGACGCCACAGGCTCATGTTCGGCGTGACTCGCAGGCTGGCGATCTGCTCAACCGGCTGGTGAGTCGGGCCGTCTTCGCCCAGACCGATAGAGTCATGGGTGTAGACCATCACCTGGCGGATCTTCATCAGTGCCGCCATACGCGCCGCATTACGGGCATATTCAACAAACATCAGGAAGGTCGCGGTGTACGGCAGGAAACCGCCGTGCAGGGTGATGCCGTTGGCAATCGCGGTCATACCGAATTCGCGCACACCGTAATGGATGTAGTTACCCGCTGCATCTTCGTTGATTGGCTTAGAACCAGACCACATTGTCAGGTTGCTTGGTGCCAGATCAGCGGAACCGCCCAGGTATTCCGGCAGCAGTTTACCAAAGGCTTCAATGGCATTCTGTGACGCTTTACGGCTGGCGATTTTAGACGGGTTAGCCTGCAGCTCTTCAACAAACTTCTGCGACTCGGTTGCCCAGTTCGCTGGCAGTTCGTTCTTCACGCGGCGTGTGAACTCTTCCGCCAGTTCAGGGAAGGCTTTCGCATAGGCAGCAAACTTCTCATTCCATGCCGCTTCTTTCGCCTTGCCTGCTTCTTTCGCATCCCACTGAGCATAGATGTCTGAAGGAATTTCAAACGGCGCATAGTTCCAACCCAGTTGCTTACGGGTCAGTGCGATCTCATCATCACCCAGCGGCGCGCCGTGGGAATCATGCGTACCGGCTTTGTTCGGTGAACCGAAGCCGATAACAGTTTTGCACATCAGCAATGAAGGCTTGTCGCTAACCGCTTTCGCTTCTTCAACGGCTTTTTTGATGGCATCAGCATCGTGACCGTCTACGCCGCGCACTACGTGCCAGCCGTAAGACTCGAAGCGTTTCGCCGTATCATCGGTGAACCAGCCTTCAATGTGGCCGTCAATGGAGATCCCGTTGTCATCATAGAACGCCACCAGTTTGCCCAACTTCAGCGTTCCCGCCAGTGAACACACTTCGTGGGAGATACCTTCCATCATGCAGCCATCACCCAGGAACACGTAGGTGTTATGGTCAACAACATCATGGCCTGGACGGTTGAACTGCGCTGACAGCGTACGTTCAGCAATCGCCATACCTACGGCGTTCGCGATACCCTGGCCCAGTGGACCGGTGGTGGTTTCCACGCCTGCGGTATAGCCGTATTCAGGGTGACCTGGGGTTTTGGAGTGCAGCTGACGGAAGTTAGCCAGTTCACCGATTGGCAGGTCATAACCGCTGAGATGCAACAGGCTGTAGATCAGCATAGAGCCGTGACCATTAGACAGCACAAAGCGGTCGCGGTCGGCCCACAGAGGATTTGTAGGGTTGTGATTCAGGAAGTCACGCCACAGGACTTCGGCGATATCGGCCATACCCATTGGGGCACCCGGGTGGCCGGATTTGGCTTTTTGCACCGCATCCATACTTAATGCGCGAATGGCGTTGGCAAGCTCTTTACGAGAAGACATTTTCTACTCCAGGTCGGATTTAACGCTTCGCCGTCCTTAACCTATTGTAATGAATGAGTTATCAGGCAAAGCCGAAGGAAAGTCGACCATCAATGTACATGAAATACGGGTAACATGTACATGCCGCAGGATGTAAAAAAAATCACAGAAGTTACGGGTTGAGATCACGGCGACTAGGCAATCGCCTTTACACGCGCTATAACACCTCTTCTGTCGGCTTTTTTTTTCCGACATTTTTTTTCAACTTAATGATTTTCCTACCTTGTTACCTAAATGGATGAACTGGAATGAAGAAACGTATTGCTTTTGCAGCACTCGCACTGGCGACCACTCTCACTGGCTGTCAGAATTTTGACACCAATACGCTGATGCAATCCGGTGCGCAGGCTTTTCAGGCTGCCACGTTGAGTGATGCGCAGGTTAAAGAATTGAGTGAGCAATCCTGCCAGCAAATGGACAGCCAGGCTCAAATTGCCCCTGCCACCAGCACCTACGCTAAACGCCTGAGTAAAATCTCAGCGGCACTGGGCGACAATATCAACGGCACCCCGGCAAACTATAAAGTTTATCTGACCAAAGACGTTAACGCCTGGGCAATGGCCAATGGTTGCATCCGCGTTTACAGTGGCCTGATGGACATGATGACCGATAACGAAGTCGAAGGCGTGCTGGGCCATGAAATGGGCCACGTAGCGCTGGGTCACTCACGTAAAGCGATGCAGCTGGCCTATGCCACCACCGCCGCACGTACTGCCGCGGCTTCTGCGGGTGGCATTGCCGCATCGCTGTCGCAGTCTCAGCTAGGTGCACTGGGCGAGAAACTGGTGAATGCGCAGTTCTCCCAGAGTCAGGAGTCCCAGGCGGACGACTACTCCTTCGATTTGCTGAAGAAACGTAACATCAATCCGCAGGGCCTGGTGACCAGTTTTGAGAAGTTAGCGAAGATGGAAGGCACGCACGAAAGCAGCATGTTTGATTCACACCCGGCCTCACAGGCGCGTGCTGACCATATCAAACAGCGTATCGCCGCCGGTAAATAATATCCCAGACTAACCTGGGCTGACCTTGTGTTTGGGTCAGCCCGTCTGGTCGACGATATCAATACAGCGTTTTTTGCGGCGGCCCGGCAAAGTGCAGCGGGCCAATCTCCTCCATTCTGACCTCCACCAGCGCCGGCCCCGGCAGGGAAACAGCTTCAGCCAGCACCGATTCAAACCGCGCCGCATCACTGATCGTCCACGCGGGTAGCCCCATCGATGTCGCCAGCAGGGTGAAATCAGGGGAGTGCAGCTGGTTGTAATATTGCCGACCGCCAAAATACTTGTCCTGAATCCCGCGCATCACGCCATAGCCACCATCATTCATCACCAATACCACCACATTGGCGCGTTCCTGCACCAGCGTAGCCAGTTCACCTAAGCCCAGCGCCAGCCCGCCATCGCCTACCAGAGCGACCACCTTACGCTGCGGGTTTGCCAGCGCGCTGCCAATCGACATCGCCAGCCCCATACCAATCGCCCCGGCCAGCGAATGAATATTTGCCAGCGGTCCGTTAGCCCGCAGCAGGCGGCTGCCCCAGACGCTGCCGGAAACCGTAATATCACGCACCAGAATACCGTCAGACGGCAGCGCCGCAGCTACCGCATCATTCAGTGCCGCATAGGCTCCGCACTGCTGACGCAGCGTGCTTTCAGCCTCAGACACGGCGGCGGAAACCTGCCGATCCAGCGCCTCATCCTCTACTGGCAGCAGCCGATCGGCCAGTGCATTCAGCAGCAGGCGACAGTCATAGTTCAGCACCTCATCCGCCAGATAGTTACGACTGCCAGCGGCAGGATCAAGATCGATCTGAATTCGCGGCGCTGGCAGCGTCAGCGTCCAGCTGCGCGTTTCATTACTGCGCAGACGCGATCCAACAATCAGTGTTAAGTCACACTGCGCCATCAATGCCTCCACCGATGGCGAGTTGTGGAAAGCCCGCAGGCTGCGCGGGTGGGCATCGGGCAGAATACCGCGCCCGTGGGCGCTGGATATCACCATCACCCCCGCATCCGCCAGCCGTCTGACTGCATCAGCACAGCCCAGCGCCCCGCCGCCAACCCAGAGTAGAGGACGGCGTGCGCGCATCACCCTCTCTGCCAGCGTGCAAATCACGCTTTCTGGCGGAGCCGGAGGTGACAACGGCCCGACAGGTGCAGTCACCAGCGTGACAGGGATCGGGCTGTTCTGAATATCAATCGGGATCTCAACGGAAACAGGGCCGCAGGGTGGAGTCTGCGCCAGCTGAATGGCACGGTGCATGACCGCCACGGCCTGCTGCGGCGAATGCACGCGTAAGGCTGCTTTACTGCTGGCGCGCAGGAAACCCAGCTGATCGCGCGCTTCATGGATAAAACCACTGTCGGCATCAAGCCAGGCTTTCTCTACCTGCCCGGTAATATGCAGCAGCGGTGTTCCGGCATTCAGCGCCTCCAGCAGGGCGCCTACCGCGTTACCGGCACCTGCGCCAGTGCTGGTCAGAGCCACACCCAGCCCACTGAAACGTCCGTGTGCATCCGCCATTGTGACGGCACCGGCCTCGCCGCGAGCCGGAACAAAGTGCAACCTGTCACGCTGGCCGATGGCATCAGCAATCGGTAAATTATGAATAGAAATAATGCCATACAGCGTAGTCACGCCATACTGCTCCAGCGTTCGTGCCAGGGCTTCGCCTACCGTAATTGTTTTGCTCATGTCCGTTTTCCGTCCGAAGTTAGTCGCTCCAGCCATTCACAGCTGGGGTGGTCGCCAGATAGATACTTTTCTGCTGCATCCAGGCTTTGATTCCCTGTAGCCCCTTTTCGCGCCCCAACCCACTCTCTTTCACGCCACCAAAGGGGGTGGAAATAGAAAACACTTTGTAGGTATTGATCCACACGGTGCCGGTCTCCAGTTTTTCGGCCAACCGCAGTGCACGGGTGATGTCCCGCGTCCAGATCCCCGCTGCCAGGCCATAGAGCGAATCATTGGCCTGCGCGATCAGTTCAGCCTCGTCATCGAATGGCATGACCACCAGAACCGGGCCAAAAATTTCCTCCTGACACACCCGGGCGCGGTTGTTCAGCCCGGTAATGATCGTCGGCAAGAACCAGCTGCCCTGCGCCAGGGTAGGATCGGCGGGCGCTTCGCCACCGCACAGGATCTCGCCCCCCTCTTCCCGAGCCAGCGCCACATATCCGGCCACCGACTGGTAATGCGCGGCGTTAATCAGCGGGCCAATATGGATACCCGGCTGTAAGGGATCGCCAATGCGTAATTCCTGCGTCAACGTTAGCAAGCGATCAAGTAACGGCTGATACAGTCTGCGGTGAACGAACAGGCGCGATCCGGCGATACAGGCCTGCCCCGCTGAGCTGAAAATGCCGTAGCAGATCCCACGAGCCGCCTGTTCAGGATCGGCATCATCCAGTACGATGGTCGGGGATTTTCCGCCCAGCTCCAGTGAGGTAGAAATCAGCTTATCTGCTGCCACATGCGCCAGCATGCGGCCGGTGCGGGTGCCACCAGTAAACGAAATCTTTTTCACCAGCGGATGCCGGGCCAGTGCTTCACCGACGATGGAACCTTTCCCTGGCAGTACGCTAAACAAACCTGGCGGTAGCCCCGCTTCCTCAAACAACGCGGCCAGTTCCAGCGCCATCAACGGCGTGGCTTCGGCAGGTTTCAGTACCACTGCGTTACCGGCTGCCAGTGCCGGAGCCACTTTCTGCATCTCACTGGCAATCGGTGAGTTCCACGGTGTAATGGCCGCGACCACGCCGATCGGTTCGTAACCACTTAAGGTGATAAAATCTGGGCTACGTTGCGGCGGTAGCTCCCCCTCCATCACTTCGCAGACGGCGGCGAAATAGTGTGCGGTGGCCGCCGCACTGGCGACCAGCCCCCGCGATTCAGCCAGCGGTTTACCGTTATCCCGCGTCTGACGCTGAGCCAGTGGTTCCAGCCGCGCACTGATGAGATCGCCCACGCGATGCAGGATCGCCGCCCGCTGGTGCGGCAACATATTGCGCCATTCCGGCTCGCGCCACGCGCGTTCGGCCGCACTGACAGCCAGCTCCACGTCATCGAGGCTGGCAGCATGCAACCAGGCATTAACTGTTCCGTCAGCAGGGTACGTGCTGCAAAACCGCTCGCCACGTCCTTGCCGCCACTCACCCGCCACATACAGCTTTAACGTTTCCATCAATTTTTCCTTTTTGTTAATCGTCAGTCAGTTGACGGCAGGCATGAACAGCACTGAGCACCGCCAGCAGTGAGGTTTTCGGGTTACGGGCTAACGGATAGCCGCACAGTTCCAGGGTCAGTTCACCGAAAGCGCCCACTGCATGAAGGGTGTGCGTATTACGCTGCGTTGCCGGGTCCACCACCAGCTCCACGCTCGTGTGATCCATGCCTATCCCTGCCAGCGCGATAGTGGCCGCCACGTTGGCATTGGCCGGGAACTGCTGTGCCGCCTGGCGGGCGCTGCCATGGAAAAACACCTGCCGGGTGGTAATGGCATCCAGGTCGAGCAGTGTTTCAGCGAGGCTTCCGCGCCAGCTGTCCGGGCTTTTACAGGACTGGTACATCACGCTGGTCAATCCCCCCTCACGTGCAACACTCAGCCCGTCCAGCCCGGCAACGGCACCAGAAAGCGGCATCAACTGGCCGCCCTCCCGACAGGCATCCTGCAACCGCTGATACAACCGCTCATCTGCCAGCGCCCCGGTAGATATCACCGCCAGCCGCCAGCCGCGCCGCAGGATCGATTCGGCATAGTCCGCCACCGCCTGCTGACTAGCACACTCAAGTACCAGATCGGGTAGCGCATGACACTGCACCGGCGAAACAATCGGCATCACCTGTTCGCCAAAACGTGCGCGTATGGCCGGATGATGATGTTCACGCGCCAGGATCCAGCCAGGCACAACCCCCTCCGGCAGACGCGCCAGCACCTCCTGCGCCATTGCGCCAAAGCCGATTAACATGATCTTTTTCATCCGTCCTCCTTTAGAGCTGACGCGAAAATCCACCGGAAACATCCAGTGCCGCACCGGTGGTAAAAGAAGCCATCGGCGATGCAAGGAACAGTAATGCTCGTGCTGCTTCCTCTGGTTTACCCAGACGACCCAGTGGAATACCGCGTCGCACGGCCAGCTCAGTGGCCCATTGATCCCAGTTCTGCTCAGGATCTTCACGCTGTTCAAAACGCCGCTGCCACTGCCCGGACTCCACCATGCCCAGCAGGATCGCATTAACGCGGATCCCCTTGCTTACCAGTGATTTGGACAGCGTTAGCGTCAGGTTCAGCAGCGCCGCACGTGCCGCCGACGTGGCAATCATGTGTTCCTCTGGCTGCCGTGCCAGCAGCGAGTTAACGCAGGTCACAGAGGCAATCTCCGACTGCTCCAGTAAAGGCAAAAACGCTTCCAGCGGGTTGATCACGCCGAACAGTTTCAGTTCAGCCTCCTGCAACCATGCGGATCGCGGCGTGTCGGCAAAGTGGGCCACATAGCCCTGCCCGGCGTTATTGATCAGCATATCTACCGTGCCAAAACGTCGACTAACCGCCTGCGCAAAGCGCTCCACCTCCAGCTGATTCAGCACATCGCAGTGTTGAGCCAGAATATCTGCATCGGGAAACGCCTCCCGTAGTAGTGTCTGTGCAGCGGCGAGCCGGGTGGTGTTACGCCCGCAGAACGCCACTTTGGCGCCTTCCGCCAGCAGCAGCTTCAGGGTGGCAAAGCCGATACCAGACGACCCCCCGGTCACCACGGCTACCCGTCCTTTAATGTGTAGATCCATCACCCTCTCCTGTGATCACCCGCCGCAGCTGTCGGTTAAAAAAGGCGGCATTGTCGAGATAGCTGGCATGTCCTGCCCCCGGGATTGGCAGGTAAGGCACCCCGCGACTTCGGGCCAGCGCCGAAGACTGTTGCGGAGGAGTAATGACATCCTGATCGCCACACCACACTTCCGCCGGGCAGGAATTTTTCGCCAGCCAGCGAGAGATATCTTCATGCACCAACAGCGATACGGCCTGTAAAAACCCCTCCGGGTTGAGCTGCCGCATACCGGCAGCGACGGTCGCAATATCGCGCTCATCCGCCTCCGGGCGCAGCAGCCTCACGGCGCGTGTAGCGGCCAGTTTTTCCAGCCCGCCGGCCAACTGCTGCTGACGCTGTACCAGCACCTGCTGCTGCTTTTCCAGCGGCGCGCTACCGTAGCCCTGCGCCGGATCGGCCAGCACCAGGTGACTCACCCGCTGCGGATAACGCGCAGCAAACGCGCTGGCAATCAGAGCGCCCAGTGAGTGGCCCACCAGTACCACCTCCCATTCATCTGCTTCATCCAGCATCTGCGCCAGCGCATCGGCATAGAGATCAGCAGAAGGCTGCGCGTGATTTAGCACGCCGCTCATGCCATAGCCTGGGGCATCCCAGGCAATCATCCGACAACAGCGCTGCAGTACCGGGTCGTTCAACTGCTTATGCCAGCTTGTGCTGCTGGAACTGATGCCGTGTAGCAACACCAGTGCCGGACCGCTTCCAGCCTCATGCCACGCAATCATGACGAAACCGGGTTACGTTTCACCTGTGACAGCGGATGGTCTGCAGGATAGGTAGGAATATGCGGTTTCGCCGTACCGAGCATCACGCACATCAGCGCTTCCTCTTCGCCATGATTAAAGAGGCCACGATAGATACCGGCCGGCACCGAAATAAGGTCACGTTCGTTAAGCACGGTTTCGTAATACCCTTCACCGTCTTTTATCATCAGCGTGATGCAGCCTTTCAGCATGAAAAACACCTCTTCCACATCGTCATGTAGATGCAGTGGGCCTTCACATTTGGCCGGCAGTACCATGGTTGAGAAGGTGAAATTGTCCGCCGCAACGGTGTTGCCGTCTGCCGCAACGCCCGTCGCCCCGGTGCCGATATAGCGCATCTGCGCCCGGCGGTATTTCGGATCAAAATCAGCCTGAAACTTCAGTGCACTCCAGTCATATTTACGCCCGGCAAAACGTGCAATGCGCGATTCCACCCACTCATCCATCGACAGGTTGTCCGGTTTCACCGTCGTTTTAGCGATATGTTCTGACATGTTCTACTCCTTAGTAACGTTTCAGAATCGGTAGTAACAGCACGCAACCCAGCCCCGCCATCACCACCAGAAAGAGCAGGCCGCTGTCCATGCTGTGGGTCCCGGCAATCATTGCCCCCATCAGCAGTGGCGCCAGCGCCCCGGCAAAATTACCCAGTCCGTTAAAAATTCCCCCCGCCGTGGCGCTGATACCCGAGGGCGTCACTTTCGCCAGCAGCACAAAGATGTTCGGCGCACCAGCGCCCCACATAAAGGTGCTGAAACTCATGGCGGCCATCACCAGCCAGGTTTGTTGCAGATGCAGCACTGCCAGCAGGCCAAGTGCTGCGCCGCCCAGCGAAATAAAGCAGGCCAGCGCGCGGCGATCAACGCGGTCAGAAAGCCAGGCACCCAGGCCTTCTCCCAGCAACATGGCGATAAACGGTAACGAAGACAGCCAGCCGACATCACTGAGGTGGATACCGCGCCCCTCAACCAGGTAGCTGGGCAGCCAGCCGTTGATACCCCAGAGGTAGGTCAGAAAGGCAATATTAAACAGACAGATAATCCAGAAATGCCCGCTGCGATACAGCTGTCTGCGCGCCAATTTACGTGGCTGACGGGCCTTGTCTGATAGCGGTGCCCCCTGTCGAACATGACGCAGCGCCACCCATACCCAGCCCAGCACCGGTAACGTCAGCAGCGCCATCACCCAGAAGGTGCTCTGCCAGCCAAAATGGGTAAGAAGATACAAAGAAAGTGGAAAGCCAATGGCCGCCCCGATGGGGGTGCCCAGCAGCCACAGCATGGTGGCGCGTGCGTGGAGATGCTGCGGAAAATTGTGGCGTACCACGGCAAAAGCCAGCGGGAACAGCGGACCTTCTGCCACCCCCAGCGCCACGCGCAATATCAGCATGGTGTTATAGGAATGGCACAGGCCCATCGCAACCATCAGCAGGCACCACAGCATCATCATGCCCGTCAGCAAATACAGCGGTTTAATGCGGTCCCCCAGCCCGCTTAACAGCACCGAAGAACAACCGTAACTAAGCAGAAATGCGCTCATTAGCAACCCCAGCCGGGTGGTATCAAAACTCAGTCCCATCGCCTGCTGGAAGTCCGGGTCGGAAAACAGTGCCGCAACACTGACCTTGTCAAAAAAGGCCAGCAGTACGCAGGCAAACAACGCGAATGGAATCGACCAGCGAACCACTTCGCTGCTTTGCGGCTGAGTCGCATCGGTTGCGACAGGCTGAGATTCAAATGTGCTCATCGACAGGGCCTCCGGTTAGCGCAGCGACATCAGCGAGAAATGGGGATCGGCAAGCTGTGCGGCATCCAGCGGACGGCGGGAGGCCATCCAACGTTTCGCCAGCTTGATGCTGCGCGCGTCGTTAAACGCCACCAACTGTTGTAAACAGCGGTCTTCACCAAGACGGAACCACAGGGGACCACCCGGCTGCGTGCGCATGACCGTGGTTCCACCCGCTGCAGGTAGCCCGAGTATCTGTATGTTGACGTCATATTGATCCGACCACAGCCACGGGAGGTCCTGGTAAGGTGCAGCCTGCGAATCGAGCATGGCCTGCGCCGTGGCAATGGCCTGATTTTGCGCAAAAGCCCAGGACTGAAGAGAGAAGCCCCACTGCGGATGACAGGCAACATCCCCGGCGGCAAAAATGGCCGGATCGCTGGTACGGCCCTGTTCATCCACTACGATGCCGTTGCTCACAGCCAACCCAGCCTGCTGCGCGAGTTCAAGGTTAAGCTCAATGCCAATGCCGACCACCACATGGTCAAACGGCTGTGCCGCAGTGTGGGTGCTGCCGATCTGCGGCAGCGCCTGCTGCTGACTGAGCTGGATATCACCGCAGTCGAGATGTAGCTCAACACCATGCTGCTGATGCAGCGCCAGCAATGCCGCAGAGACAGCCGGGTCAACGCTGCGCTGACACAGCGCAGGCTGACGTTCAAAGACGGTCACCGCGATGCCGTTCTGACGTGCCGATGCGGCAATTTCCAATCCGATCCAGCCCCCCCCCACCACCGCCAGCCGCCGACAATCGGCGAATGCCGCGCGGAGGGCCAGTGCATCATCCCAGCTGCGCAAGGCATGAATACGCGGCTGATGTTGCCACGCGCCCCCCGGCAGGCGCGGACGGCTGCCGGTAGCTATCAGCAATTGATCATAAGGCAGCCTCTGACCATTACTGAGCATGACGCACTGCTGTGAGCGCATAATCTGTTCGGCACGCAGTGGGCGATACCAGGTCAGATCCAGCGCTGCCTGCGCCTCTTCACTAAACAGGCGTGTCAGTGACGGAGCCGACCCCGACAACACGCTTTTCGACAGCGGCGGACGTTCATAGAAGTCCCAAGGTTCGTCGGCCACCACACTGATAGGTCGATCGTAACCTCCCTCACGCAGAGTTTTCGCCGCCCAGCCCGCCGCCTGGCCTCCGCCGATAATCACAATACCGCTGCTCACAGAACCTCCGGCTGCTGCTGGCGGCGGGTGGTGTAGTCAATTCCACCCTCCACTGCCCATTCGGTAAAGGAGACCAGCGAATGCTCAAGCTCACGTGGCTGCCAGCGCTCAGTCAGCCAGTCATCGTTGGTGTAATACTCGAATGCCCCCCCGGTTGGGCTGTTGACGTACCAGAAATAGGCCGACGAGACCGGATGGCGGCCAGGACCGATAAAGGTGCTCCAGTGCTGTTTGTTCATCGCCAGCCCACCGCCGATCACCTCATGAATATCGCGCACATTAAACGCCACATGATTAAGGCCACGCTTGCCGGAGGGCAGCTGCAACAGGAACAGAGAGTGATGGCCACCACGCTGCTCAGCGCGCAGGAATACCGCGCGGTTGATATAGCGATCGGAGACGTGGAACCCCAACACCTCGCGATAGAAGCGTTCGGTTGCCGCCAGATCGTTTACAAAGAACACCACATGACCAATATTGATCGGCGTGGCATACGAGTAGACCGGACTGGGTTGATCGATCCGGCGCATATCGCCCCACTGGTTAAGAGGCAGGACGGGCAGAGAGACCTCCTGCTGACGGCTGACTTCAATACGCAACGCCATGCCGTTTGGATCGCAGCAGTAGAGCGCGTCGTTCAACTGCTGAAAGGAAGTATGCCCCTGCAGTTTCTCTGCGATCCTGGCCAGCGCCGCACTGTCGCGAACACCCCATGTCACCCGCCGCAGGGTTGATCCTGATTCAAAAGCCTCAGGCAATTCCCCACAGTCCAAGGGATAAAGCGCAATCTGTGCACCGCTTAACGTATGGAAATGATGGCGCTGGCCACTTAACGGCGACAGCCCAAAATCCGTCATAAACTTGCTGCACAGCGCCAGATCCTCAACGCCAAACTCCAGTTTCTCAATTCCGCAAACGCTCATGATTTTTGCCTCTTTTTTGGTCAATTTTCTGAATTTCGGCGAGCAGACACCCCGTCGCGCTTCGCGCAACGTCACAGGTCAAGGTCATAACGGGTTAACCGGCCCGGGAAAGATGCCCTAAAAGGCCGGAGATTTTCGCGGCGGCCTCCGCCACCATCTGCTGTAAACGCACGCGGTCAGTGAGCGGGATTTCTCCCATCGGCACCATAATGCTGACCACCGCACTCACCCGGCCACTGCGGTTGAAAATGGGATACACAATTGACGAAATGCCCCCACGGAAGAAAGATTCGCCAATAACATATCCGCATTTTTTATCCTGTTGCACCATCTCCCACAGCGCGTCACGAGCCTGCAACGTGCCGCGTTCTCCACCCGGCAACAGCACTTCAGGATAGAGCAGGTCAAAGCTGCTGCGGTCGAGGTCGGTCAACAGCATCCTGCCAAGGGAGGTGCGGTGTACCGGAAGCCGGGTGCCTACGCTAACCTGGTTAATTTGTGCTCCTGCGGCACTCACGCGGGCGATGTAGATCAGATCCCTCCCGTCGCGGATCGCCAGATGGCTGCTGCACTGGCTGCAGTCGCGCAGTTGCTCAATGACCGGCTGCCCGGCCCGGGCCACATCCAGCGAAGCGATATACTCAAATCCCAGCCGCAACACCATCATGCCGAGGCTGAAGGTGTTGGTGCGCGGATTACGCTCCAGAAAACCAAGATGCTCCAGGGTCTGCACCACGCGATACGCGGTGGCTTTAGGCATCGGGACCAGGCGATGCAGCTCCGTGAAGGTCATTTCACGCTGCTGTTCCCCAAAGGCCAGCAGCAGCTGTAAACCGCGATCCAGCCCAGGCATCAGGTAGCGACAGCCCACTTCTTCAGACATAGTGCTCCCCGCCTATCAATTAAAGACAAAACCACCATTTACCGGCAGCAGTTGCCCGGTCACGAAGTCGGCCAGCGACGAGAGCAGCCATATCACACTGCCACTGACATCCTGCGGATGCTGTACCCCACTCAGCGCCCGGCCCTGCTCATAGAGCTGATGGCGGGCGGCAGGCACAGAGTCTGTCGCTGTCACCCGCGTCAAACCGGGTGCGATGGCGTTGACACACAGCCCACGTTCACCCAATTCGCGCGCCATTGAGCGGGTCATCGCGATAACAGCCCCCTTGCTGGCCACATAGGCCATCAGATTCGGCGCCCCCCACAGGGGGGTATCCGACGCCACGTTGACGATTTTTCCCCCTCGCGGCATCAGTGGCACCGCGGCTTTCGACACCAGCCAGCTTCCGCGCACGTTGACCTGCATCACCCGGTCCCAGAGTGCAATGTCATACTCCAGCATGTTTTTACCGCCCACGCCGGTTGCCAGCGCCGCGTTGTTGACCAGGCCATCTATCGGTCCCTGCTGACCCAGAGTACTGAAAACCTGCTCAATGGCCTGCGGGTCAGCAATATCCAAAACAGCATGTTCGACCTCTCGCCCCTGCAGACGTAAACGTTCTGCACTTTCAGCCAGCTCATCGGCAAGAATATCGAGCATCACCACCCGTGCCCCCTGTGCGGCGAGATCCTGGGCGAACTGCCAGCCCAGCCCACGCGCAGCACCAGTGACGACAATTCGCCGCCCTGTCAGCAAACCGGTCATTACTGCGCCTCCGGCGTAGCGGCAAGCTGCGACAGCTGCTGTTTCGCCGCTTTTTGCATGATGCGGCGCAGACGCGACAGACCGACGTCGTGTTGATAGAGGTATTCATGCTCGCGGGCTGCCGGGGCCATTGATTCAAGGATCACCCGATCCTGTTCCAGCACGTCCCAGTGCAATTTTTCCAGGCGATTGCGATAGAAAAAGCGCCACATATCACGCTGCCAGCCCTCAACCTGGCGAATACGCCAGAAGAACACCCGGCAGTGGTCGCGATCTTCTGGCACCACCATGCCAACGATCCAGAAGGGCCCACCCGGCCCGAAGCGCTTCTGATAGGGAATCGACAACCGCATCCACTGCGCACCGCTTTCACCAAACTCCACCCAGTCGAAGTTGACCCCTTTCTGCCCCTCTTTCTGGAACAGGAAGCCGGTGTCAGTGGCCTGTAGCGCCATATCTGCCTTGCGATCGCCTTCCGCCATTGAATGCGATGAAGAGTGGAGGTAAGTGCCATGCATTGGATCCATGACATTTTCCAGCGCGTACTGATAATTACAGTCCCAGGAAGCAGTACAGAGAAAGTGGCTGTAACTGTCGCTATCGGCCAACTCCTGAGGAAACACCAACTCCTGCGCGGGGTCGTCACGGGTCACACCAAACCAGATAAAGATTGCTCCGTGGGCTTCCTGCACGTTGTAAGTGCGTACACACTGCTCGCCCACCAGCGGACAACGATCCACCGCCGGAACATCTTTCACCGTACCGCTGCCGGCCACTTCCACTCCGTGATACCAGCAGGCAATGCGATCCCCCAGGTTCCAGCCCATCGACAGACGCGCGCCGCGATGGGGGCAGCGGTCTTCCAGCGCCTGAAGTTGGCCTTCCGCATCACGCCACACCACAATCTGCTGCCCGAGTCGCGTAATGCCCACCGGTGCCGAATGCACCTCCCAGCTTGCCAGCACCGGATACCACAGACCGCGCAATCCTTCGTCGAGATACTGCTGTACGTTCGTCATAGGTCACTCCCTGTTCAGTCGCCGTTTACCCGTAAAAAATCGCGGAAGCTGTCTTCCGTCCACGGATTGCCGCGGCGGTCAAATACCCGCTGCTGGTTAAGTGCCGGAATCAGATGTTCCAGCGTGTTGATACCCTGATCGAACAGGGTTTCCAGCGCGGTAATTAACGTGAATTCAAAAGGTTCAGGCTCTCGTCTTCGTGTCTGCCAGATAATATTGCGGTACTGGCCGGGACGATGAATCGCACCGTTCCCGCCCTCTTTCGGCGGAATAAACTGCCAGCTTTCAGGAAGCTGCGGGTTATATTCAGGTTGATGGCTCATTGCGATTCCTCCTCTGTCATCCAGCTAATTTGCAGCTGGGTATCGACCATGCGCAGCGGGTAACGTTTCAGGTCACGCCCGCCGGGTTCGCGCAGGCAGCGACCTGTTTTAATATCAAATACCGCTTCATGCAGTGGACACTCGACCTTTCCATCCTCGACAAAGCCCTGGCTCAGCAAGGCGTAGGCATGCGGGCAGACATCCTCCAGCGCGTAATACTCACCGTCGACCAGATAAACACCGATCTCCCGTCCATCGATATTGCCCGCGAAGGGAAAGTCAGCCTGTACCTGCGAAATATCACAGATGTAGTTCCAGCTCATTGCTATTGCTCCTGCCAGTTGTTTCAAGTGCGAAACATTATTTCTTATCTAATGCGATCAATATAGAATGGCAAGCTAATGCGTCAATAGGCGATATTTGCGGAATAGGATTTTCATGGGGTTTATTTAATACAACTGTGAAAAGGATCGCAAAATATAGTCATTAAAATAAAACCACGGAATCTCACTCATGAAACTTTATGATAAAAACACATAAAAATCATAAACATAAAAAAATAATGCAATTATTAAAATATCATTGGTTACGTTCAAATAATCATCTTTAAACGTCAAAAAAATTATCGTAACTTCACCAATGGAATAACCAGATAATACTATTATTGGATTCTTTTGAATATTCTTAGAAGGGGGTTAATCACCCGGAGGAATCGCTGACTCCTCCGGAAAAACAGATATTAGCCTTTATTGGCAGCCTGTACGTGAAGCATATCCAGCGCCAGGCTGGCAGCCGCCAGCGCCGTGATATCGGACTGATCGTAACCCGGTGCGACTTCCACCAGATCCATCCCGACGATATTCATCCCCTGTAAACCGCGCACCAGCTTGCTGGCTTTATCGCTGGTCAAGCCGCCAATCACTGGTGTTCCGGTGCCAGGGGCATGTGCCGGGTCCAGGCAGTCGATATCGAACGTCAGATAAATTGGCAGATCGCCGACAATCGCCTTCACCTGCGCCAGAATATCATCCACGCTGCGATCATTGACCTGAGCAGCATCCAGCACATTGAAGCCCAGAGACTTATCAAACTCGGTACGAATACCAATCTGTACAGAATGCTCAGGCGAGATCAGCCCTTCTTTCGGCGCCGTATAGAACATAGTGCCGTGGTCAAACGTCGGACCATTAGAATAGGTGTCGGTGTGCGCATCAAAATGAACCAGCGCCATCTTACCGAACGTTTTCGCATGCGCGCGCAGCAGTGGCAGCGTGATGTAGTGGTCGCCGCCGAAGGTCAGCATACGTTTGCCGTTGGCCAGCAGTTTTTCCGCATGCGCCTGCAATTTGTCGCTCAGATCCTGAGAATCGCCGAAAGCGTAAACCAGATCACCGCAGTCAATCACATTCAGGCGCTGACGCAGGTCGAACTCCCACGGCCAGCGACAGCCTTCCCACGCCAGATTGGTAGAGATCTGACGGATAGCGCCAGGGCCAAGGCGGCTACCAGGACGGCCCGAGGTGGCTGCATCAAATGGAATACCGGTAATCACCCACTCAGCATCGCTGTCGTAAGGCTGGAAATTGACCGGAAAACGCATAAAACCGAAGGCATTAGAAACCAGCGAGTTATCGTACTGATTACCCAGGGTGTTATTCATAGCAACTCCTTTAATGATAAAAAAATCCCTGCCCCGTCGTTGACCCGACGGAGAAGGGATTCATTAATTCAACAGATTAGCTGGCATGATCGGGCCAGACTTACTCGTCTTCTAAATACGTGTAGCCATACAGGCCTGCTTCAAACTCTTCCAGGAACTGCGCACGCAGCTCTTCATCCAGATCGCTTTGCTTGATCTGGTTACGGAAGTGCGTCAGCAACTCTGCCGGGTTCAACTGCACATACTCCAGCATATCGGCCACGGTATCGCCTTCGTCGGAGAGCTGCACTTCCACCGAACCGTCGGCAAAAGCAAACACGTCTACCGCTTCGGTATCCCCGAACAGGTTGTGCATGTTGCCCAGAATCTCCTGGTAGGCACCGACCATAAAGAAGCCCAGCATCGGCGGATTATCAATATCGTATTCCGGCATTGGCATGGTGGTGGCAATGCCATCACCGTCAATGTAGTGATCGATAGTCCCGTCCGAGTCACAGGTAATGTCCAGCAGCACCGCGCGGCGTTCAGGCACCTGATTCAGCCCTTCCAGCGGCATCACCGGGAACAGCTGATCGATACCCCAGGCATCCGGCATCGACTGGAACAGCGAGAAGTTGACGTAGATCTTATCCGCCATACGTTCCTGCAGCTCATCGATAATCGGACGGTGCGCGCGGTTGCTAGGGTCAAGGTGCTGCTGAATATAGTGGCAGATGCTGAGGTACAACTGCTCGGCCCAGGCGCGCTGAGTCAGATCGTAAGTCCCCTGCGAATAGCCGGTGTGGATATCGAACAGATCCATCTGACTGTCATGCAGCCATTCACGCAATGAGCGGCGGTTGCTCGGCTCATGCATCTCCTGCCAGGTGTCCCACATACTGACAATCGGGCGCGGGGAGTCTTCCAGCGGCGGCTGAGGCTCGCTGAATTCGTTACGTTCCACACCGATAATGTTGGAGACCAGCACCGTATGGTGCGCAGTTACCGCTCGGCCAGATTCCGTAATCACCGTTGGGTGCGGCAAGTCGTGTTCTTCACAGGCATCACCGATAGCCCAGATCACGTTGTTGGCGTATTCATTCAGACCATAGTTAACGGAACAGTCACTCTGCGAGCGCGTGCCTTCATAATCCACACCGAGACCGCCACCCACGTCAAAGCACTGGATGTTAACGCCAAGTTTCGCCAGCTCGACGTAGAAGCGCGCCGACTCGCGCACACCTGTCGCAATATCACGAATGTTTGCCATCTGAGAACCCAGATGGAAATGCAGCAGTTGCAGGCTTTCCATACGGCCCGCTTCGCGCATAATCTCGACCAGCTTCAGCACCTGGGTCGCGGACAAACCAAACTTGGATTTCTCTCCGCCGCTCGACTGCCATTTGCCGGAACCCTGCGAAGCCAGACGCGCACGAATCCCCAAACGTGGTACCACGTTCAGGCGCTCGGCTTCTTCCAGAACCAGCTTCACTTCGGTCATCTTTTCCAGTACCAGATAGACCTTGTGGCCCATCTTCTCGCCAATCAACGCGAGGCGGATATATTCACGGTCTTTATAGCCGTTACAGACGATCACCGAACGCGTCATCCCGGCATGGGCCAGTACTGCCATCAGCTCGGCTTTGGAACCCGCTTCCAGCCCCAGTGGTTCACCGGAGTTGATCAGGGATTCGATCACGCGTTTATGCTGGTTAACCTTGATCGGATACACCAGGAAGTAATCACCGCGATAGCCGTAAGATTCACGCGCACGTTTAAAGGCGGCGTTAATCGAGCGCAGGCGATGCTGTAAAATTTGTGGGAAGCAGAACAAGGCTGGCAAGCGCTGGCCTTCGGCCTCACGCTCTTTCACCAGTTTGGCGAGATCGACACGTGCTTCCGGCACATCAGGATCGGGGCAAACACTGATATGGCCCAGTTCGTTCACGTCGTAGTAGTTATTACCCCACCAGGCAATATTGTAAGTCCGCAGCATTTTGCTGGCGTCCAGGTCGCTCATGGCAACCTCCTGCATGGAACGGAGTCCGCCCTGTTCGCCTGCTGACGAACCCTTAATTGTCTTCATGTCGTCAGACATTTCGATCCTCGAATTTCATTGATGCGAAACAGAAAACTACTATCGCAGGGAAAACCCGCGACAACAAGCCATCGACTGGCGGGTTAGTCAGCACAAAACGCTGAAATTCCGCACCGAACAACCCCTTAAGTATAACATTATGCAAAATCTTAATGTGCACAATGCGCCCTCTGTCATGAAAATTTGACACGTTGAACATTAATTGAAAATTTCATTAAAGAAAAAACGCTGGCAATCCGATTAATGAGTAACCTAGAATAGCCGTCCAGATGTTAATCCGTCTAAACTGGTTAACTTCTATACCCTAAATAACTCGAGTTGCAGCAAAGCGACAAACGAGTGAAGCCCGATGAGCTTACGCTGGTAAGTGATTCGGGTGAACGAGAGCAGTTAACGTAGCTGCAACTTGAAGTATGACGGGTATAAGTGTCTTGTTTGTACTGCTCATGGCTTTGCCTGTGGGGGCGTCAAGTCTGAGTTTCCAGACTGGTTTCCGGTCCTGGCGCATGCAGTCGATTTTCAACCCGTTAGAGTCAAGGTAAAGAATAAAATGGCTAAACACCTTTTTACATCCGAGTCCGTATCAGAAGGACATCCTGATAAAATCGCCGACCAGATTTCTGATGCTGTGCTCGATGCCATCCTCGAGCAAGATCCGAAAGCTCGCGTGGCCTGCGAAACCTATGTGAAAACCGGAATGGTTCTGGTTGGCGGTGAAATCACCACCAGCGCATGGGTCGATATTGAAGAGATCACTCGTCAGACCGTGCGTGATATCGGCTATGTCCATTCCGATATGGGCTTTGATGCCAACTCTTGTGCCGTACTGAGCGCGATTGGCAAGCAGTCTCCCGACATCAACCAGGGCGTTGACCGTACCGACCCACTGGAACAGGGTGCTGGCGACCAGGGCCTGATGTTTGGCTACGCCACCAACGAAACCGATGTCCTGATGCCTGCGCCGATTACTTACGCACACCGTCTGGTACAGCGTCAGGCTGAAGTGCGTAAAAGCGGCAGCCTGCCGTGGTTGCGCCCGGACGCGAAAAGCCAGATCACCTTCCAGTATGACAATGGCAAAATCGTGGGTATTGACGCGGTAGTCCTGTCGACTCAGCACTCCGAAGACGTTTCGCAGAAAGATCTGCAGGAAGCGGTAATGGAAGAGATCATCAAGCCGGTTCTGCCTGCTGAGTGGATCAACGCCAACACCAAATACCATATCAACCCAACAGGCCGTTTTGTTATCGGTGGCCCAATGGGCGACTGCGGTCTGACCGGGCGTAAAATCATCGTTGATACCTACGGCGGCATGGCCCGTCATGGCGGCGGTGCGTTCTCAGGTAAAGATCCGTCAAAAGTTGACCGCTCTGCCGCCTACGCAGCACGTTACGTGGCGAAAAACATCGTGGCGGCTGGCCTGGCCGATCGTTGCGAAATCCAGGTTTCCTACGCTATCGGCGTAGCAGAACCGACCTCCATCATGGTTGAAACTTTCGGCACAGAGAAAATCTCTACCGAACAACTGACCCTGCTGGTGCGTGAGTTCTTCGACCTGCGTCCCTACGGTCTGATACAGATGCTGGACCTGCTGCACCCGATTTACCGTGAAACTGCAGCATACGGTCACTTTGGTCGCGAACATTTCCCGTGGGAAAAAACCGACAAAGCTGAACTGCTGCGTGATGCTGCTGGCCTGAAATAAACGCAAGCCTGAAGTATCAGGGGCACCTTAGGGTGCCCTTTTTCATTCCTGCAAGACCCTCGCACACGATCGTCAGTGATAACGATTACACTAAATAACTTGTTATTTTTCTTAGTTTTATAATAAACAACATCTTCAAACAAATCCTAAAATGCGCTATTTTCAGCGCTATCCGATAGCCGTTCATTATAAAAACGGTTAAAGCTATAAAGTGCTATGACTTACTGGTTACAAAGGGTTACAGCGGGATAAAAAGTGTTTTCCAGAAATTTCCCAAGTGTAAGCGATTACACCAATGTGATCTGGAGCACAGTCTGCTGCACCAGGGTTTCCTAACATCTATAACAACAACATACGGTACTACTTAATGGAGGCGACCATGCCTGATAATAAAAAACGCAGCAGGACATCGAACAAGGCCATGACCCTGTTTGTCTGTTTCCTCGCAGCACTGGCAGGCCTGCTGTTCGGCCTGGACATCGGTGTTATCGCCGGCGCATTACCCTTCATCGCGAAAGACTTTAGCGTTACCCCTCATCAACAGGAGTGGATTGTCAGCTCAATGATGTTTGGTGCCGCCATCGGTGCCGTCGGCAGCGGCTGGATGTCGTCCTACCTCGGGCGTAAAAAAAGCCTGATGATCGGGGCCGTGCTGTTCGTGATGGGTTCCCTGTGGTCGGCCTTCTCCCCTAACCCGGAAATGCTGATTGTCGCCCGCGTACTGCTGGGCCTGGCGGTGGGTGTCGCATCGTATACGGCTCCACTTTACCTGTCTGAGATTGCCCCGGAGAAAATCCGTGGCAGCATGATCTCGCTGTATCAGCTGATGATCACCATCGGTATTCTCGGTGCTTATCTGTCAGATACCGCGTTCAGCTATACCGGCGAATGGCGCTGGATGCTCGGCGTGATCACTATCCCGGCACTGCTGCTGCTGGTCGGTGTGTTCTTCCTGCCGAACAGCCCGCGCTGGCTGGCGGCGAAAGGTGACTTCCGCAGCGCACAGCGGGTACTGGACCGCCTGCGCGATACCAGCGAACAGGCAAAACGTGAGCTGGATGAAATTCGCGAAAGCCTGAAGATCAAGCAGTCTGGCTGGTCGCTGTTCAAAGACAACAGCAACTTCCGTCGCGCAGTCTATCTGGGGGTGTTGTTGCAGGTGATGCAGCAGTTCACTGGCATGAACGTCATCATGTACTACGCACCAAAAATCTTCGAAATTGCCGGGTTCACCAACACCACCCAGCAGATGTGGGGAACGGTGATTGTCGGTCTGATTAACGTGCTGGCCACCTTCATCGCAATTGGCCTGGTGGATCGCTGGGGCCGTAAGCCAACGCTGATCCTTGGCTTTACCGTGATGGCTGCCGGTATGGGCGTGCTGGGCACCATGCTGCACGTGGGGATCCACTCAGAAGGCGCGCAATACTTCGCGATTGCGATGCTGCTGATGTTTATCGTTGGTTTTGCCATGAGTGCCGGTCCGCTGATCTGGGTTCTGTGTTCAGAAATCCAGCCGCTGAAAGGACGTGATTTTGGCATCACAGTGTCGACCGCGACCAACTGGATTGCCAACATGATCGTCGGGGCCACCTTCCTGACCATGCTGAACAACCTTGGTAACGCGAACACCTTCTGGGTGTACGGCGCACTGAACCTGTTCTTCATTGTTCTGACGCTGTGGCTGATCCCGGAGACCAAAAACGTCTCGCTGGAGCACATTGAGCGCAATCTGTTAGGCGGTAAAAAACTGCGTAATATTGGTCAGCGCAACTGAAGCTTCAGTAACGAGTCAGACCTGCCATAACAAGCGGGCCAGCGATGATGCTGGCCCGTTTTCTTTAATAGCGCCAGAAGATGCCAGCTACCGCTTGAATTGCCCGGTGTCGGCCCGTATTCTTGCCATCATGAAATCCCACAGACTCCCCATCGCCCTGCAACAGGCCGTTATGCGTCAGCTGCGTGAAAAATTACAGCAGGCCAATGTTCGGCTGGAGCGCAACTATCCCGAGCCTGCACTGGTCTATCAGCAGCGCGGAACCGCAGCCGGAACGGCCTGGCTACAGCACTGGGAAATCCGCCTCAATCCGGTGCTGCTGCTGGAAAACCAGCAGGCGTTTGTTGATGAAGTCGTTCCCCATGAGCTGGCCCATCTGCTGGTATGGAAATACTTCGGTCGCGTTGCCCCACACGGTAAAGAGTGGAAGTGGATGATGGAAAGCGTCCTCGGCGTTCCCGCCCGCCGTACCCATCAGTTCGAAGTGGAATCTGTGCGCAGTCGGGCTTTCCCCTATTTCTGTCGTTGTCAGCAGCATCAGCTGACGGTCAGACGCCACAATCGGGTAGTGCGCGGTGAAAGCGAATACCGCTGCCTGCATTGCGGCGACCTCCTCAAATCCGGTGACTTCCAGAAATCTTAAAAACAGTCTGATGTGACTGAAAACCAGGCAATTTAAGACGCATATCTCTACCACTTATTCGTAATATCCCGCATATCTGTTACTCTCCCTGCCTCTTTCATGGATTACAGATTTTCTGGAATATGTCTCGCAAAATTTTGGCCTCGGTGGCCTTTTCCCTGCTGTTAACCACCTTCTTTTCCCACGCCCTCAGCCTGGATAACTATCACCAGAACAGCTTCAGCCAGGCGAAAGCCTATGCTGCACAGATTAATAACGGTGCGCCCGGCACCTTCTACTGCGGCTGTAAAATTCGCTGGCAGGGGAAAAAAGGGGAGCCTGACCTCGCATCCTGCGGATACCAGGCACGCAAAAATGCCAGCCGCGCCAGCAGAATCGAGTGGGAGCATGTGGTTCCGGCCTGGAGCTTCGGCCATCAGCGTCAGTGCTGGCAAAACGGCGGCCGTAAAAACTGCGCCAAAGATGAGGGTTACCGCCGCATGGAAACAGACCTGCACAACCTGCAACCGTCGATCGGCGAAGTGAACGGCGATCGCGGTAACTTTATGTACAGTCAGTGGAACGGTGGTGAATCACAGTACGGTCAGTGCGCAATGAAAATCGATTTCAAAAATAAACTGGCCGAGCCTCCGGCACGCGCCCGTGGCGCGATTGCCCGCACCTGGTTCTATATGCGTGACCAGTACCAGCTGCAAATGTCAAAGCAGCAAACCCAGCTGATGACGGCATGGAATAAGCAGTACCCAGCCACGCCGTGGGAGTGCGAACGCGACCGCCGTATTGCCCGCGTGCAGGGGAATCACAACCCTTATGTACAGCAGGCTTGCCAGCAGTAAAATCACTGACCTACACTGCACAGCATTCGTGTATTAATTTTTTGACAGGATTTCCATGCGTATACCCCGCATTTACCACCCTGAATCGTTAGAGACAGGAAGCGAAACCGCCCTCAGCGAAGAAGCCGCTAACCACGTTGGCCGCGTACTGCGTATGGTGCCAGGCCAGGCCCTGGAATTGTTCGATGGCACAAATCTGACTTTTGCCGCCGAGATTATCCAGTCGGATAAAAAAAATGTGCGTGTCAAAATCACCGCAAGCCGCGCCGACAGCCGTGAGTCCCCCCTTCATCTGCACCTTGGACAGGTGATGTCACGCGGTGAAAAGATGGAATTTACGATTCAGAAAGCCGTCGAACTGGGCGTAAATGTGGTTACCCCCTTGTTTTCTGAACGCTGCGGCGTAAAGCTGGACGCAGAACGTCTGGCGAAAAAAATCCAGCAGTGGCAAAAAATCGCCATTGCCGCCTGCGAACAGTGTGGACGCAACAGCATCCCCGAAGTACGTTCAGCAATGGCACTTGACGCCTGGTGTGCCGAGCAGGATCACGGGTTAAGATTAAATCTCCATCCACGAGCTGAACACAGCATCAACACGCTGCCGCTGCCCGTTGAGCGCGTGAGGTTGCTGATTGGCCCGGAAGGAGGACTCACGTCCGATGAAATCAGTATGACTGCACAGCATGGGTTTACCGATATTTTGCTGGGGCCGCGCGTACTGCGTACCGAAACCACCGCCCTGACGGCGATTACCGCCCTGCAGGTGCGTTTTGGCGACCTGGGCTAAAACTAATAAACATACTTGAGCTTAATCGTCGCAGGCAGTTTGGATGCAGCCAGCGCGCAATAACCGCAGCGTACATGTAGTACGTGAGGATTATGAGCACTGCCTGCATCCAAAATGGCAAGTAAGATAGCTCTAAGTGGAGAAATAAAGAATGATTAAGCTTGGCATCGTGATGGACCCGATAACTTCCATCAATATTAAAAAAGACACCAGCTTCGCCATGTTGCTGGAAGCACAACGCCGTGGTTACGAAATTCACTACATGGAGATGAACGATCTCTATCTGCGTGGGGGCGAAGGCCGTGCCCGCACCCGCCTGCTGAGCGTAGAGCAGAACGATGACAAATGGTTCGAGTTCGGCAGTGAGCAGGACATTGCGTTGGCCGATCTTAACGTGGTACTGATGCGTAAAGATCCTCCGTTCGATACCGAGTTTATCTACGCCACCTACATCCTTGAGCGTGCGGAAGAGAAAGGCACGCTGATTGTTAACAAGCCGCAGAGCCTGCGTGACTGTAACGAAAAGCTGTTCACCGCCTGGTTCGCCGAACTGACCCCGGATACGCTGGTTACGCGTAATGCCAGCCAGATCCGCGAGTTCTGGCAGGAGCACGGCGACATCATCCTCAAACCACTGGACGGCATGGGCGGCGCGTCTATCTTCCGCGTCAAGAAAGACGATCCAAACCTGTCAGTCATCATCGAAACCCTGACCAGCCACGGTGAGTTCTACTGCATGGCGCAAAACTTTATTCCTGGCATTAAAGACGGTGATAAACGCGTGCTGGTGGTGGACGGTGAGCCGGTGCCTTACTGCCTGGCGCGTATTCCAAAAGCCGGTGAAACACGCGGCAACCTGGCCGCCGGTGGCCGTGGCGAAGCTCGCCCACTGACCGAAAGCGACTGGGAAATTGCCCGCCGCGTTGGTCCAATCCTGAAAGAGAAAGGACTGATCTTTGTCGGCCTGGATATTATCGGTGACAAGCTGACTGAAATTAATGTGACCAGCCCAACCTGCGTTCGTGAGATCGAAGCCGCATTCCCGATTTCTATCACCGGTATGCTGATGGATGCGATTGAAAAACGCCTGGCCTGATTGTTGCGGCGGGGCCGGATTGCCCCCCGCTCACCCATTAACGCCCGTGGTTATTTGCCGGGGCGTTAACCAGACTACAGAACACTAAGTATGAATTTACAGCATCACTTTTTAATTGCCATGCCAACGCTACAGGACCCGCTGTTCAAACGTTCAGTGGTCTATATTTGCGAACACAATGATGATGGTGCGATGGGGCTGATCGTGAATAAACCGATGGAAAACCTGACGGTTGACGGCATTCTCACCAAGCTGAAAATTTCACCGACACCACGTCAACCTGATGCAAGGCTGGATAAGCCGGTGTTCTCCGGTGGCCCGCTGGCAGAGGATCGCGGTTTTATTCTGCATTCGGCACAACGGACATTTGCCTCCAGCATTCGCGTATCTGACAACACGGTGATCACGACCTCCCGTGACGTACTGGAAACGCTGGGTACGCCGGATCAGCCCGAACAGGTGCTGGTTGCGCTAGGCTACTGCGCCTGGGAAAAAGACCAGTTGGAAAACGAAGTGCTGGAAAATGCCTGGCTGACGACCTCTGCCAACAGCAATATTCTGTTCCATACACCGATTGCCGAGCGCTGGCGCGAAGCGGCAAAAAGTATCGGTGTTGATATCCATAATATCGCCAGTGAAGCAGGACACGCCTGATGAGCAGTATGACCATGTTGTCCTTCGATTTTGGGACGAAAAGTATTGGCGTGGCGATTGGTCAGCAGCTGACCGGCACGGCCCGCCCGTTGACGGCGCTGAAGGCCAATGATGGCGTACCGGACTGGAATAAGATTGAAGCGCTACTGAAAGAGTGGCAGCCGGACCGCGTGGTGGTGGGATTGCCGCTGAATATGGATGGTACAGAACAACCGCTGACCGTGCGGGCGCGTAAATTTGCCAACCGTCTGCATGGTCGTTTTGGCGTACAGATTGAGCTGCACGATGAGCGCCTGAGCACCGTCGAAGCCCGTGCGGAACTGTTTGAACGCGGTGGTTTTCGCGCCCTGACTAAAGGCAGCGTCGATTCGCTCTCTGCGGTTATCATTCTGGAAAGCTGGTTCGAAAATCATTACACCTGAACCCTGTGACCGGAAAAATGCCTCGCCCAATCTCGTCACGGCTGACCTTCTGTTTCGGTCGGCCAGCATGGCTTGTGCAGACACCCATCTCTCATAGTGGCCGCCCCTCTGTTTCGGTCGGCCAGTTGCCAATTCAGTCAGCCAGCCTCCAGCAACCCCATTTTCTGGCGCTCGGCCAGGCTCTGCTCAAACGTCTGCATTCCCAGCTGGCTTCCCGTCTGTAACAGCCCCGGGAGCTGATGGGTTTTCCCCTCACGGATTAGATTCGCCACCGCCGGGCTGTTAACCAGCACCTCGAATAAAGCGACCCTGCCCGTTTTTGCCGCTACCAGACGCTGAGCAATCACTGCCTGTAAACTCCCGGCCAGCTGGCTACGTACCAGGTTCTTTTCATTGCCGGGAAACACATCCACCAGCCGCTCTACCGCCTGCGCTGCGCCGCGTGTATGCAGCGTCGCCAGCACCAGATGCCCGGTTTCAGCAGCAGTCAGCGCCAGTTGAATGGTTTCTGCATCACGCAACTCGCCCAGCAGGATCACATCCGGGTCTTCGCGCAGCGCCGCACGCAGCCCCGAGCCAAAGCAGTTGAAGTGCAGCCCCTTCTCGCGTTGCTGGATCAGCGACTGTTCGCTGCCGTGCAGATATTCCACCGGGTCTTCCAGCGTCAGGATATGCCGTTGCTGCTGCTGATTAATTTCGCCAATCAGCGCCGCCAGCGTGGTGGACTTGCCGCTGCCCGTCGCACCTGTAATCAGGATTAATCCCTCTTTATGCTGTAATAGCGAACGGCTAACCCCCGGCAGATGCAGCGCGTCCATTGCCGGGCAGTGGCTGGCGATCAAACGTAATGCCAGCGACAGACCGTGACGCTGGCGGAAAAGATTGCCCCTGAGGCGCACGCCATCCGGCATTGTCAGGGCAAAGTCCACCTGCCCCTGTTGTGCCAGTTCCTGCTGCTGAGTCGCTGACAGCCAGTGCTGTGCCACGCTTTCCAGCCAGGTATTTTGCACCTCAGGCTGGTCTTCGATCGGTGTCAGACGGCCATCGCAGCGCCAGAATGGAGAATGACCACTGCAAAGGTGCAGATCCCCGGCATTATGCTTTACACTAAGGGCCACAATTTCCTCAATATCCATATTTTATCCCTGACTATGACTTCGATTGAGCACAACTTACAGCAAGTCCACCAGCGGATCTCAGCAGCAGCGGCACAATGCGGGCGTGATCCACAAGAGATCGAGCTGCTTGCAGTGAGCAAAACCAAACCTGCAAGCGCGGTCGAAGAAGCGGTGGCTGCCGGGCAGCGTAGCTTTGGCGAGAACTATGTGCAGGAAGGCGTGGATAAAATCCAGCTACTGGCTAATTCTGCCCTGACCTGGCACTTTATCGGCCCGCTGCAATCTAACAAAAGCCGTCTGGTTGCCGAGCATTTTGACTGGTGCCATACGGTTGATCGCCTGCGCATTGCCAGCCGCCTTAACGAGCAGCGCCCTGACGATTTGGCTCCGCTCAACGTCCTGATCCAGGTCAATATCAGCGATGAGCAGAGCAAATCCGGTATCAGGCTGGCCGACCTTCCCGCACTGGCACAGCAGATCGCCGATCTGCCGCGTCTCAGACTGCGTGGGTTGATGGCTATCCCGGCACCCGAAGCCGACTACGCGCGCCAGTTGGCGGTGTGTCAGCTGATGGCAGAGGCGTTTAAACAGCTGCAACAAGATTATCCCGGCGTGGATACACTCTCGCTGGGAATGAGTGACGATATGGACGCCGCTATCGCGGCAGGCAGTACCATGGTGCGTATCGGCACCGCAATTTTCGGCGCGCGCGACTACGGTCACGCCGCCGTTCATCACAACAACTGAGGAACCTCATGCTAGCGTTGATTTTTCTGGTCACAACGGTGATTGCGATTTACATCAAAGTGTTGTTACTGCGTGTCTGGATGCAGTGGGCACGGTGTGACTTCTACAACCCATTCTCACAGTTTGTGGTGAAAATCACCCAACCGATCGTTAAACCTGTACGCCGCATCATTCCGTCCATTGGACCGCTTGATACCGCTTCACTGCTGCTGGCTTATATCGTCAGCGTGCTGCTGGGACCGGTGACGTTGCGCCTGTTCGTGCCGGATCCGATTTTCCTCTACCTGGGTCTGGTGATCCTGGTGAAGGCAGCGGGTGTGCTGGTGTTCTGGATGATTATCGTGCGTTCACTGATGAGCTGGGTCAGCCAGGGGCGTAACCCGGTTGATTACGTGCTGATTCAGTTAACGGAGCCGCTAATGGCACCTGTGCGCCGTATTATTCCGGCGATGGGCGGCATCGACTTCTCGGCGATGGCAGTGATTCTGATCCTGTATATGCTGAATTTCCTGGGTCTGGAATACATCCCCGGCTGGGCCCAGTTTTAAATAGCCTTCATACTTGAAACTGCCGCTGCGTTGGCTGCGTACATTCGCCCCGGTCACTTACTACAGTAAGCTCCCGGGGTCTCATGTCCTTGCCGCCTTGCGGCAGCTCCAATTATTTTGGCTATTGGGTTAACCGTCCTTCTTTCCCTTAAGGGCAAAATTGCCGGTTATATCTCCCTGTCTATTTCTAAAGCTGTTTCTAAAAATTATCGTCTGGAATGATTATGCAAAAAGTTGTACTCGCCACCGGCAACCCCGGAAAGGTTCGTGAGCTGGCTGACCTGTTAGCCGCGTTTGGGCTGGATATCGTGGCGCAGACGGAACTGGGCGTGGAGTCTGCCGAAGAGACCGGGCTGACCTTTATTGAAAACGCCATTCTTAAGGCGCGCCATGCTGCAGCCATCACCGGATTACCGGCCATCGCCGATGACTCCGGGCTGGCTGTCGATGCACTTGGCGGCGCACCGGGGATCTACTCAGCGCGCTATGCCGGGCTTGATGCCAGCGACCAGCAGAATCTGGAAAAGCTGCTGACGGCGCTGGAATCAGTGCCAGACGGGCAACGTCAGGCGCAGTTTCACTGCGTGCTGGTCTATCTGCGCCATGCTGAAGATCCTACCCCGCTGGTGTTTCACGGCAGCTGGGCAGGTGAGATCACCCGCGCTTCAGCAGGCGTAGGTGGCTTCGGTTATGATCCGATCTTCTTCGTCCCTGCGCTGGGTAAAACCGCAGCAGAGCTGAGCAAGGCAGAAAAACTCGCGGTATCACATCGTGGGCAGGCGCTAGAGCTGCTGTTGAGTGCCATGAAACATGGTTAATCTGCCTCCGTTAAGCCTGTACATCCATATTCCCTGGTGTGTGCAGAAGTGCCCGTACTGCGATTTCAATTCCCACGCATTAAAAGGTGAGGTGCCGCACGAAGAGTATGTGCAGCACCTGCTGAACGATCTGGATATTGATTTGCCGCTAACCTCCGGGCGCGAAGTCAGTACCATTTTTATCGGCGGTGGTACGCCAAGCCTGTTGAGCAGTGAAGCGATGCAGATGCTGCTGGACGGCGTTCGCGCACGCCTGCCGCTGTCACCCACGGCTGAGATCACGATGGAAGCCAATCCGGGTGCCGTCGAAGCAGAGCGTTTCAGCGGCTACCAGCGCGCCGGTATCAACCGTATCTCCATTGGCGTGCAGAGTTTCAGTGCGGCCAAACTGGAGCGTCTGGGGCGCATTCACGGGCCTGAAGAAGCGAAGCGGGCCGCGCAGCTGACCGAGAACCTTGGATTACGCAGTTTTAATCTCGATCTGATGCACGGCCTGCCGGATCAATCGCTGGAAGAAGCGCTGGACGATCTGCGCCAGGCGATTGCTCTCAATCCGCCGCACCTGTCGTGGTATCAGCTGACCATCGAGCCAAACACGCTGTTTGCCTCACGGCCGCCGCGCCTGCCAGATGAAGATGACCTGTGGGATATTTTCGAGCAGGGCGATGCGTTGCTGACGGCGGCGGGTTATCAGCAGTATGAGACCTCAGCCTATGCCAAACCCGGCTACCGCTGTGAGCACAACCTCAACTACTGGCGCTTTGGTGATTACCTCGGCATTGGCTGCGGCGCTCACGGTAAGCTGACCCAGCCGGACGGCACCATTATCCGCACCGCTAAAACCAAACATCCGCGCGGTTTTATGACGGGTAAATATCTCGATAAGCGCCACAATGTGGCCGATAGCGAGAAGCCGTTCGAATTCTTTATGAACCGTTTTCGCCTGCTGGAAGCGGCACCGCGTGAGGAATATACGCGCTATACCGGATTGCCGGAAAGCACCATTCGCGCGCAGATCGATGAAGCCCTCGCCAAAGGTTATCTGACGGAAACGGCTGAAGAGTGGCAGATTACGGAGAAGGGAAAACTGTTCCTGAATTCGCTGCTGGAGCTGTTTTTAGCGGAATGATGCTGTTTGGGTCAGGCATGCCTGACCCCTACGGAATAACGCGGACTTTCGTAGGGACGAGGCATGCCTCGCCCGGCATCAAACGCTTATTTCAACCCGGCAATCAACGCCTTGCGTTGCTCTTCGAGGCTGGTCACACGATTACAGACATCATGACCGAAGTTCTGGAAATCCTGCTCCTGATTGCTCCATTCGGCCTGAATCGCCTGCTGTAAGCCCCCGAGATTGCCCATAATCGCCTGCAACGGATTATCGCCGTTCCCTGCCTGCTTGCTGCCCATTTCGTTCAGACTGTCCTGCACCACGCCGCCCATCGCATTCTGCACCAGACGTTCACCGTCCTGGCGCACCTGCTCAACCGCTTTATGATGGAAGGTTAAGCCGTCGCTGCGTTGCTCAATGATACGGTTCATCTGCTGTTTAAGCTGCCCGTCCAGCGTGGTCAGACGCTGACGCACATTGCTGTTCTGTCCCAGCTTCTGAACAATGACGCGGTCCAGTGCGATGCGGCCTTTTTCCAGCCGCTGTTTCGCACCGCTATCAATCCACGGCAAATCACGGCGTAACGCGGTCTGATAATCGATAGCTTTCTGACGCGTGGCATCATCAATATTCGCTAATTTGCCATTGCGCTGTACGTCGCCTACCGGGGAAATGCTCAGATTGCCACTGGCACCGACCACCTGGACATCCATCGGGCTGATGATGATATCGTCCTGAGGGTTAACGCTGCACTGGTAATCCGCCTGCGCCTGACCGGCGGCCAGCAGCAGCAATGCACCACTCAAAAATGCCTTACGCATAGATCGTCTCCTTGATATGAAAAAGGGGCAACCAAAAACATGGCCGCCCCTTGTGTGGTCATCCCGGAGGGCCGATCGAAAAAATGATCGGCCCCTGCAGGCGATGACTTCACCTCCGTAGGGTCTGACCTTCTGTTTCGGTCAGACCGTCAATCCCACCAAACGTCGAAAAGTTCGGTCACTTTCACATCGTTCAGCTTACGTGCTTCCAGCCAGTTTTTAACCAGTTCACGATGTTCATCGGTGCATTTGCCGATTTTCTGCAGGCAGATCAGACCTTCCCACTGCAGATAACCGCTGCCATCGAAGGCCAGGCCGTTAGCATCGATGACTTCATTGATCAGCGCATCAACGGTACTGTCGATAGTCTCTTCGCTGGTCCCTTCCGGGAAAGTAAAGCCCACGGAGAAACCTAACTCCTGAAACTCATCAATGTGCATTTTTTTACGAAGACGACGACTGCGTTGTGTAGCCATTATTTAACCCTCTCAAACATCAGATCCCATACACCGTGGCCAAGACGCTGGCCACGCTGCTCAAATTTCGTTAATGGCCGCGATTCAGGGCGCGGCACCCAGCTACCTTCCTGCGACTGGTTTTGATAACCGTCGATACTGCTCATGACTTCCAGCATATGCTCAGCATAGGCTTCCCAGTCGGTCGCCATATGGAACACGCCGCCCAGCTTCAGCTTACGCAACACCAGATCGGCAAACGGCACCTGCACGATGCGGCGTTTGTTATGGCGCGCCTTGTGCCACGGGTCCGGGAAGAACAACTGCACCATTCGCAGCGAGTTATCCGGGATCATCAGATTCAGCACTTCCACTGCATCATGGCACATCACACGCAGATTGCTGATGCCAGCCTCTTCCGCCGTCGCCAGGCAGGCACCCACGCCCGGTGAATGCACTTCAATACCCAGGAAGTTCTGATGCGGATTGCTCGCAGCCATCGCCACCAGCGAAGCGCCCATACCGAAGCCAATCTCCAGCACCAGCGGTGCTTCACGACCAAACAGAGCGGTTAAATCGACCGGTTCCGGCTGATACTCAACGCCCATCACCGGCCACAGTGTATCCAGCGCCTGCTGCTGACCTTTGGTCAGACGGCCCTGGCGACGTACAAAGCTACGGATCCGGCGCATAGCGCGGCCATTTTCGTCAAATTCCGGTGAGATAACATCGTTTTTCATGATTCTGCCTGCGGCTGTGCACTGTAGAAAGCGGGCATTATGCCTTCAGGAAGTGAAAACATAAAGACTGCCTGTTGCGGAGCGGTCGTGACTACAGAGTGAGGACTATAGTAGAGGGTAATATCGGTTGCCAAAAAGAAAAGGAAATTGCGTGCTTTTATTCAGCGAGTTGGGCGAAGCTTCACGCCACAGCCCCCGCGGGCAAAACGGTAAATGACCTCATCCCTGGCGACAGATAGCTGTCTGAAACTGCTAATACAGTGGATGTTGCTATAGTGGTCATTATTAATCGCAAGACAGTGTGTACCTGCCGCCAGTGCCGCGCGTATCCCATTATCTGAGTCTTCGAACACCAGCGTACTGGCAGGGGTTGCCTGCATCTTTTCCATTGCCAGCAGGTAAGGCTGCGGATCGGGCTTTCCTTTCACCACATCATGACGCGAGATGATGCACTGAAAATAATCCAGCCGGTGCTGCCTGAGAACATGATGGATTTTTTCTGGCCAGCTGCTCGTCACCATTCCAATATTGACCGGGCAACAATGAAGTGCCGATAAAAACGCACTCACACCAGCAATCAGATGACAGTCGGCCTGTTCCTCGCGGCGGTCGACCAGACTGTGAATGGTTTTTTTATCCTCCTCGCTGAATCCGGGGAATATTTTCTCAAGGGTATATTTGTGCGACGCACCAATAATAAACTGGTCAATCTGCTCCTGAGTAATATCAACACCGTACTCCTTAGCCGTTCTACTCCATGCATCAATAATGGCCGGGTTAGAGTCAATAATAACGCCATCGAGATCGAACAGGATGGTGGTAATTCCTTCTACATTCATTTTATTCATCACCTGTCCTTTGTAACAATAAATCTGTCGTTGATAATAACTGCTTTTACCGCCCCTTCTCTCAGGACCGAGATCGCTTCTAATGGTGTGTTAATAATGGGTTCTTCATGACGATTAAATGACGTATTAACAAGGCAGGGCTGCCCTGTTATCTCATACCATTTATTAAGTAGCGCATACATAAATGGGTCACTACTTTCTCTCACTATCTGTGGTCTCGCTGTGTTATCGACATGTACAACCGCAGGACAGAGCGATACCATAATGGGTTTACAGCGATAAGTCATTGTCATGAATTCGGCACTGATATCACGCGAAGACCAGTTATAAAAGCAAAGATCGCCAAGGTTTTCAGGCACAACTGGAGCAAGCGGCATAAACTCCGTACGATTCAAATTCTTATTTAGCCAGATATTTATTTCTTTAGAATGCGCATGATATATAATACTTCGTTTGCATAGCGCTCTCGGACCAAATTCCATCCGACCACGAAGCAGTGCGATAACAGTATCTGAACGGAGAAGTTCAATAACAGAACAATGCACATCATCGGATTCTACGATTTTAATTCCGTGTTGTTGAGAAATGATCTTCCTCACGTTCTGGTCTGAAAAATCAGGACCCAGCGCCATAGTTTTTAAAGAGCAACGCATCCCTGCCTCACGCCATTCAGCGGTAACCGCCGCAGCCAAAGGTAAGCCTTCATCTCCCATGCAAGGAAGAACAAAGACATTATTAATACCTGGCATTTCTTTTAAAACCTGATTGAGTTTCACATTACCAAAGAGACCACCCGCCAGACAAATATTACCTGATTTAGATTTCTTAATGTAAGGGGAAATAATTTCCACCATGATATTTTCAAGGTGTTTTTGTGCAGCTGCAGCAATATCTTCAGGTAAAAACAACTTTACCTCATTGACTAATTTATCAGAGTAATAATTATAGGAGGGCAAGTAATAGTCACCACAGTTTGATCTGAGATTACGATGACATACATTTATCATTTTTTTCATTAAACCCATGGCATTATCTGGGTTACCAAAAGCAGCCAGCCCTGTGACTTTACCTTCATGGCGATTTGGGGTAAAACCCAGAAGATGAGTTATTCTTCCATAAAAATATCCCAAACTATCAATCGTTGTTTCCCGTTGTAGCACCGTTTCACATCCACGATCAATATAACGAATAGTCAGAGATATAAAATCCCCCCGTCCGTCGCATGTCACAACCAAAGCATCATCGTAAGGCGAGCACAACCAGGATCCCCAGGCATGACTATCATGGTGATCGATATATCTGACTTTGTTCGTTAAATTTTTCTTTAAAATAAATCGGTCAAACTCCGATCTTTTTTCCTTATCATTAACCAACTCGTCAGAAACTCTTTTTTTAAGAATATAAATATGTTCTGAGTTATTAAAACATTCGTATATTACACGCTCAACATACAGATTAAGACAATGTTCTTCGTTAAACCCAGCCTTCCATCCATAGGCAATAAAATCAATGTCGTCCAATGTTTTTCCATTACTGGAAAGAACATAATTGATTGACTTCTCTGGCCATATTTTATGAGCTTTCACTCGGGAGAATCTTTCCTCATGAACAGCAGAAAGTATGTTCACCCCCTCAACCAGGCAGGCACCTGCCGTGTCATTATTCGTAACACCAAGAATTAACATACGGTAACCTCCGTTATGTTTTTACCTATAGCGCTCTCCATGATTTTCTCAAACTTATCCAAAGCTGACCTGTTATCAACAGCCATAATGTGCAGAGGAGAAATATTAAACCCCTGAAATAAAACGGAGCAGATTATTTTACCGACGTCATCTTCATTCAGAGATTGAGGAATAACCATCCCTTCTTTCGTGAAGAAGATGAAATGTTCATATTGCATACTCACTCCCATCGTAATGGCATTGTCTGTTGATATTAAAATTCAGTGATAAGAAAAAATATAATGAAAATTAAATTGAGAGTGATAACGAAACAGAATGGATACCCGACTCTTACAGGCTTTTATTGTGCTGGCAGAGAGCCGCAGTTATCGCCATGCGGCTCAGCGGTTGTTTATCACGCAGCCTGCGCTGACTAAACAGATTCAGGCCCTGGAGCATGAGGTCGGGCTGAAGCTGTTTGCTCGCGGGCGGCGCGGTGCGCAGTTGACTCATGCAGGCGAGCAGTTACTGGATAAAGCAAAATCCATTGTCCTTGAAACGACCGATTTCCGCCAAATGGCGACAGATATGGCGGCGGGAAAAGCAGGTCGTCTGGCGGTGGGGTTTGGAATTTCAGGGTTTCATGATGTCCCTGAACTGGTCGCAAAATTTAGTCAGCATTACCCCAAAATCTGCATCAGCCTCGAAGATATGCCCTCATCAGAGCAAACTCGCTTACTGCTGGAGGGGCAGCTTCAGCTGGCGTTTATGCGTATGCCCGTAGAACCGCCTCTTGTCGGGGTATCCCTGAGAACAGAATCAATTGCGCTGGCCGTATCACAACACAAAAAAGCCACATTACGTGAAAGACTCAGTCGCCCGCACTGTTACAGCCTGCTGTCAGAACTTCCGCTGCTGGCACTTCACGATAATCGGGGGCCGGGGCTTAACCGCCAGATAGCACGCTTTCTGGCATTCAATCAGGTTGAACCGCACATCCAGCAAACGTCCGGTGATATTCAAACACTGATGGCGCTTGTCGCAGCGGATATTGGCATGGCGATTGTCCCTCTCAGTACCATCAATATTTCTCCGGCCAGCATCGGCATCATCCCGCTGGAAGGGCCTTATGCCTCCTGGGATGTCGGGATGATTTGGAATCCTGTTCTGGAGGATCCGTTACGCGATTTATTTATTGCCCTGGTGAGAAAAGAAGGGGCTAAGCAGACATAACATCCATCAACGTTAATAAAATACAGCGATTATCCGGTTTACAGCCCTTAGTGACTGTGCTGGAATCCCTGCCTGGTTTTCAGATTGGCAGAACGGGGATTCACATCATGCAGGCAGCGCAGTTTTCACATCAGGTACTGGAGTGGTATCAGCGCTATGGGCGTAAAACCCTGCCGTGGCAGCTAGAGAAAACCCCTTATAAGGTCTGGCTCTCCGAAGTGATGCTGCAACAGACGCAGGTCGCGACCGTTATCCCCTATTTTGAGCGTTTTATGGCGCGCTTCCCCACCGTCAGCGACCTTGCTGCCGCCCCGCTTGATGAAGTGCTGCATCTGTGGACCGGCCTCGGTTATTACGCCCGTGCGCGTAATCTGCATAAAGCAGCGAAAACCGTGGTGGAAAAACATGGCGGTGTTTTTCCGGAAACGATAGAAGAGGTTGAAGCCCTGCCGGGTATCGGCCGTTCTACTGCGGGTGCAGTGCTCTCTCTGGCGCTGGGCAAGCATTTCCCGATTCTGGATGGCAACGTCAAACGCGTGCTAGCCCGCTGCTATGCAGTAGAGGGCTGGCCGGGTAAGAAAGAGGTGGAAAAGCGCCTGTGGAAAATCAGTGAAGAGGTCACCCCCGCTGAAGGCGTCAGCCAGTTTAACCAGGCAATGATGGACCTCGGCGCGATAGTCTGTACCCGCTCGAAGCCTAAATGTGAAATTTGCCCGCTGAATCTCGGCTGTATTGCTTATGCACATAATAGCTGGGCGCAGTACCCTGGAAAAAAACCGAAGCAGACCATCCCGGAACGTACCGGCTTCTTACTGCTGATGCAGCAAGGGCCGGATGTCTGGCTGGAGCAGCGCCCGCCGGTTGGGTTGTGGGGTGGGCTGTTCTGTTTTCCGCAGTACGGCACGGAGTCAGAACTGCGCCAGGCCCTACGGCTACGCGGGGTGGATGACAGCAAACTGCAACAGATGATCGCCTTCCGTCATACCTTCAGCCATTTCCACCTGGACATTGTGCCAATGTGGCTTGATCTGCCTTCTGCCCGTGCGGCAATGGATGATGTGCCGGGTCTCTGGTATAACTTAGCGCAGCCGCCCGCCGTGGGGCTGGCCGCGCCGGTAGAGCGCCTGCTACAGCAGTTACGCCAGCCACAGCAGTTGCCGTTAAGCGCTCGCGTAACAGAAGAGGAAGAGTAATGAGCCGAACCATTTTTTGTACGTTCCTGCAACGTGATGCCGAAGGGCAGGATTTCCAGTTATACCCTGGGGATACAGGCAAACGCATTTATAACGAGATTTCAAAAGAAGCCTGGTCAAAATGGATGGCAAAACAGACCATGCTGATCAACGAAAAGAAACTCAGTATGATGAACCCTGATGACCGCAAGCTGTTGGAACAAGAGATGATTAAATTCCTGTTCGAAGGCCATGAGGTTCATATCGAAGGTTATACCCCGCCGGAAGAATAAGTCGTTGGGCCTCACTGATGAGGCCCTCTCAAATTGTGGGCGATGCACGAGAAAATGAAGAAAAAACTAATAAGTTTGCTGATTATTGCGCCGTTGTTGGTTTCCTGCTCAGGCAAGAAGCAAAGCGCCTCTCATGAAGAGTGGATTAAAGACACCAACGGTTTTGATATTTTGATGGGACAGTTTGCCCACAACATCGAAAATATCTGGGGAATGAATGAAGTTCTGATCGCTGGTCCAAAAGACTATGTGAAGTACAGCGATCAATACTATACCCGCAGCCACATTAACTTCGATGCCGGTAGCATCACCATCGAAACCATCGCCGGAACCGATCCGTCGGCCAGCCTGCGTCAGGCGATTATCACCACGCTGTTGATCGGTGAAGATCCGGGTAATGTCGATCTCTATTCCGATGCCAAAGATATTCAGATCAGCAAAGAGCCGCTGCTTTATGGTCAGGTCATGGATAACACCGGTCAGCCGATCCGCTGGCAGGGCCGTGCCGCCAGCTTTGCTGACTATCTGATCCAGAATAAGCTGCAACGCCGTAATTCCGGTCTGCATGTGATCTGGTCGGTCACCATTCCGATGGTGCCAAACCACCTCGACAAGCGTGCACATAAATATCTGCCGATGGTGCGTAAAGCTGCCGAACGTTATGGCGTCGATCAGTCACTGATCCTGGCGATCATGCAGATTGAATCCAGCTTCAACCCTTATGCGGTCAGCCATGCTGATGCTCTGGGCCTGATGCAGGTGGTGCAGCATACTGCCGGGGTGGATGTCTTCCGCATGAAAGGGAAATGGGGCAAACCAAGCCGCAGCTACCTGCTCGACCCGGAAAACAACATCGACGCGGGTACCGCCTATCTGTCTCTGTTGCAGGGTAACTATCTGTCAGGTATTAACAACGCAACTTCCCGTCGCTATGCGGTGATCACCGCGTATAACGGCGGCGCAGGAAGCGTGCTGCGGGTGTTCTCCAGCGATAAAGACCGCGCCTTCAGCGCGATTAACAACCTGTCGCCTGCTGAGGTCTACCAGAAGCTCACCACCAGCCACCCGTCTGCGGAATCACGCCGTTACCTGTCTAAGGTCAACAACGCGCAGAAGGGCTACCACCGCTACTGATGGAACAACGGGCGGCCAGAAATCACGGCCGCCCCTTCACCCTGTTTACCGATCAACCCGACTGATATTCTTAAACTTACGCGTAGTTTCAGTGAGTGCCACTTCGGTTGGCAGGCGCTCCATCGAGCTGGCGCCGTAGAAACCATCGCACTGCGGGCAATTGTCCATAATGTACTGCGCATCTTCCGGGCTGGAGATCGGCCCGCCGTGGCACAACACAATCACGTCCTCGCGCACTGCCTTCGCGGCGGCGGCCCAGGCATTCACCAGCGGCACACAGTCCTGTAACTGCAACGCCGTCGACGCACCAATATTCCCTCCGGTGGTCAGCCCCATATGCGGCACAATAATATCCGCACCTGCGGCGGTCATCGCCACTGCATCGGCTTCGCTGAATACATAAGGCGTGGTCAGCATCTCTTTCTGATGGGCCAAAGCGATCATCTCCACTTCCAGGCCATAGCCCATCCCGGTCTCTTCCAGATTGGCACGGAAGTTACCGTCAATCAGCCCGACGGTCGGAAAGTTCTGTACGCCGGAAAAACCAAGGGCTTTCAGATCATCCAGGAATTTATCGAAATGGCAGAAAGGATCGGTGCCGTTCACGCCAGCCAGTACCGGGGTGTGTTTCACCACGGGCAGCACCTCTTTGGCCATATCAACCACGATCTCATTGGCATTACCGTAAGCCAGTAGCCCGGCCAGTGAGCCGCGCCCGGCCATGCGATAGCGCCCGGAGTTATAGATGACGATCAGATCGATCCCCCCGGCTTCTTCGCATTTTGCCGACAGCCCGGTCCCTGCACCACCGCCGATAATCGGTTCACGGCGGGCAATCATCTCTCTGAATTTAGTCAGCATCTGCTGACGGGTAAAAGCAGGCATGGTTATCTTCCTTTCGACGCCAGTTGGCGAAATTGAGCCACGGCTTCAGCCGCGAACTGCCGATCGTTGATGTTCCAGGGCAGGCGAATAATCTGGCGCTGTGCGGTCTGTATGCAGCACGCCTCCAGCGTGGAGATAAATGCCTGGTTAGCCTCTGGCGACCAGAACGGCTGGCCCGGCGCATCCAGTGCAGAAAAGCCGCCCTCAGGAATGAGAAAACGCACTTCCCCTTCGCAACGGTTCAGCTTATCGGCGATCCAGCGTGCCATCTCAATGTTCTCCTCCACGGTGGTCCGCATCAGCGTCACCTGGGCATTATGGTGGTAGAACAGGCGCGAGGCGTATTTCTCCGGTACGCTGGCAGGATGACCAAAGTTCACCATATCCAGCGCCCCGCAGGAGAGCACGCAAGGCAACTGGCTGCGGGCCAGCGCATCGAAGCGATCTTCACCGCAGGCCAGCACACCGTCAAACAGCCAATCGCAGACTTCGGTGGTTGTCAGGTCAAGCATTCCCGCCAGCATATTGCTGTCTGCCAGCTTCTCCATTGCCTTACCACCGCTGCCAGTAGCATGGAACACCAGACAGTCATAATCCGCTTCCAGCGCCGCACAGGCCGCCTCTATGCACGGCGTGGTAACGCCAAACATCGTCAGGCCGATGGCGGGTTTATCATTGGCATAAGGGGGGAGCGCGAAGCGAACTGCACCAGCGATCTGGTGGGCGGCGTTACCCAGCACACGGCGGGAAATCCGGTTCAGCCCGGCAACATCAGTTACCGAATAGAGCATGGCGATATCGCTGGCACCGACATAGCCCGAGACATCGCCGGAAGCCATCGTGGAAACCATCAGCTTTGGCACGCCAATCGGCAGCGCCTGCATTGCTGGCGTGATCAGCGCCGTACCGCCTGAGCCACCCAACCCGATTATCCCCGCGACATCATCACGCTGGCTAAGGAAAATCTCAAAAGCTTGTGCCATGGCGTTAATCGCCTTACCGCGATCGCCACAGAAGACAATATCACGTCCCTGAGGGTGATAGTCCGCCACCATCGCGGCCGGGATATTCCCCTCGAAAGCACGGCTAAGTGGTTGAGTAGACAGGTCAACTGTCACCACTGGCACGCCGATCTGAGCAATCAGATCGCGCACATAAAACAGTTCCCTTCCTTTAGTATCCGCTGTAGCAACAACGTAGATAGATCCAGTATCATTTTTCATTGGCGTTACGATAACCTGTTATTTAGATCAATAAAGAGTTGATATTCTTGATATAAAAACGTAAATAACTGTGAATCAATGAAGACATTGCGTGTGAAAAACACACAGTAGCACCTTCAAGATTGATAAATCAATTGAATGGAATATGAGTCTCGTCAAGTTTTGACTACGCTTATAACAGCGGGGAATGGCGCAGGCCGCGCCTCGTTGTCAACGCCGGTGACCATGATGTCTCGCTCACCGGCCCGATAAAGAAACAGGTTTAACCGGAAAATGAGGTTATTGTGGAGCAAAGGGATCCCGCTAGCGTTTTGGGGCTAACATCAACACGAGCCAGAACGCGCCGCTTACTAATTGATACTGCGATGAAAATGTTTGATAACGGGGCATTTCCATCGATTACCGAAGTTGCGCAGGAGGCACAGCTTTCACGCGCCACTGCTTATCGCTACTTCCCAACGCAGAGTGCTCTGGTTTCGGCCATTGTTTCTGAAACACTCAGCCCCATCAAAAACTGGCAGCCCACTCAGCAGGATGCCAACGCCCGCATTGATGAGCTGCTGAATTTCGCCTTCCCGCGCATGCTAAAACACGAGGGAACGTTGCGTGCGGCGTTGCATCTGTCACTCACGCAGTGGGCGCAGTCGCAGGCGATTGATGCCGTGCCATTGAAAGAGAAGCTGGTGCGGGGAAATCGCAAAGCGATGCTGGTGCAGGTGGTCGAACCGCTCAGCAAAGAGCTGACACCGGATTTGATGGAGCGCGTGGTGCGATCGCTGTCGCTGGTTTACGGTTCGGAGATTTTTCTGGTGATGAAAGATATCTGGGGCTGCGATAACGACGAATTGCAGGATATTGGCAAATGGATCGCGAAAGCGATTGTGCGCCAGGCTCGGGAGGAAGCGCTCAATACCTGAGGTCGGGCAGACACCAGGGCGAGGCATGCCTCGCCCCTACGATGCTCGCCGCATTACGTAGGGGTCGGGCACGCCCGACCCGGTTTTTTACACCAAAACGTACCCCTGCAAACGTTTAATCCCCTGCTCGTCGGTTTCGGCATACACGCCCTGCAACTCCGGCGAAAAGCCCGGCAGCAGGTTAATGCCCTCCTCCAGCGCGAGGAAATATTGCTGCACGGCTCCGCCCCACTCTTCACCCGGCACCACGCACAGCACGCCTGGTGGATACGGTAACGCACCTTCAGCCGCAATACGCCCGGCCGCCTGTGAAATCGGCACCAGCTCCACATTGCCACGAATAAATTCGATATTGGCATCCTGCGGGTTCATCACCATTTTCGGCAGGCTCTGCTGGCGGAACATCGCCTTTTGCAGATCCTTCACATCATGGCTGACATACAGATCGTGCATCTCCTGGCACAGGCGCTTCAGCGTGTAACCTTCGTAACGTGCCGCATTCTTCCGGTAGATGGTGGGTAGCACATCGCGCAGCAGCGCATCTTCTTTGATGTGCTGTTCGAACTGAGCCAGCTTCGCCACCAGCTTTGCCATCTTCTCCATGCTCTCTGCCGGTGTCAGCAGGAACAGAATGGAGTTCAGATCGCACTTCTCCGGCACTACGCCATTTTCACGCAGATAGTTCGCAAGAATCGTTGCCGGAATACCGAAAGAGGCATATTTCCCACTCGCGGCATCAATGCCCGGCGTGGTGAGCAGCAGCTTGCACGGATCGACCAGATACTGATCTTTCTCATAACCATCAAATCCATGCCACGATGCGCCCGGTGCAAAGCTGAAGTAGCGCGCATCCGAAGCGATCGTCGCCGTCGGCGCATCCTGCCAGGGCTTGCCGTCAACCTCGTCGGGAATAAATGGCTTAATCATCTCGCAGCGCGCCAGAATCGCTTTACGTGCGTCAATGCCCAGCACCACGCATTCATGCCACAGACGTCGCCCCGCTTCGCCCTGGTGCATTTTGGCGTTGATATCCAGTGCAGCAAACAGCGGGTAGAACGGGCTGGTTGAGGCATGCAGCATAAACGCATTGTTCAGCCGCTTATGGCTGCAAAAACGCTGCTGGCCGCGGATATGGTTATCTTTCTTGTGGATCTGCGAAGTCTGTGAGAACCCGGCCTGCTGCTTATGCACGGACTGCGTCACAAAAATACCGGGATCGGAAGGTTTCAGATCCAGCAGTAGCGGCGAACAGGCTTCCATCACCGGAATAAACTGCTCATAACCGACCCAGGCGGAGTCAAACAGGATGTAGTCACACAGGTGGCCGATGCTGTCGAGCACCTTACGCGCGTTGTACACCGTGCCATCGTAGGTGCCGAGCTGGATCACCGCCAGACGGAACGGACGCTCATCCCCGGCACGTTCCGGCGCGACCTGTTTAATCAGGTCACGCACATACGCTTCATCAAAACAGTGCGCATCAATGCCACCAATAAAACCAAACGGGTTGCGCGCAGTTTCCAGATACACAGGCGTTGCGCCAGCCTGAATCAGCGCACCATGATGGTTAGATTTATGGTTATTGCGGTCGAACAGCACCAGATCGCCGCGCGTCAGCAGCGCATTGGTCACCACTTTATTGGCGCTGGAGGTGCCATTCAGCACAAAGTAGGTTTTATCCGCGTTGAAGACTTTCGCCGCAAACTTTTGCGCATGTTTGGCAGAGCCTTCGTGGATCAGCAAATCACCGAGTTTCACGTCGGCGTTGCACATATCGGCGCGAAACACGTTCTCGCCGAAGAAGTCAAAGAACTGGCGTCCGGCGGGATGCTTTTTAAAGAACGCACCGCCCTGATGGCCTGGGCAGGCAAAGGTGGTGTTATCCATCGCCACGTATTTGGTCAGCGTCTGGAAAAAGGGCGGCAGCAATCGGGCCTGATACCCGGCTGCGGCGGTTTCCAGCAGCGACGCATCGCCCTCTTCACCCGTCAGCACGCCATCAACCTCAGGCAGATCAACCGCCTGCGCGGCATCGTCGAGGGCAATAAATACCGGCAGGTTAAAGCCGGTATGGCGCAGCAGCGCCAGCACGCCAGAGCGTGAGTCAGAAACGGACAGAACCACCGCTGCCACATCGGTAAAATCAGTGTTATCCAGCGTAACGACTTCGCGCCCGGTCTGGAGATGGATTGCCACAGTGGTGCTGGCTGCAATTTTAAGAGGAGTCATGCACAAATCCCTAACGGTCAAGGATGAGTGGGTGCCAATGGCACACAATAGGAACGGCAGCACATCGCACGCGTTCCCGGCGAACAGTCATGTTGGGTTTTCAGCAGAATGACTTCAGCTTCAACCGATAGACATCAGTAAAATCAGATCTCGTCTGTTTTTACGCATGGCCAACAGTTAAGCGTAGAAAGACCTCACCGCATGGTGAGAGAATTTATCGACAAGGTATGACAGCAAAAAGATCGACCACGCTGCATCAACAGATGCGGGTTACAGATGCTGAAATACAGCAGTGAACCTCTCATGGCGGTGACCTCAATGTGCAGGGATGACGGGGTTGTCAAAATTTGCGCAATAATGGCATTTTTTAGTAACGGGTTCAATGCCAGTGGCCCATCAGAATAGCCGATTTTTACAGAAAAAAATGTCGGATTTATCTCTGGGCGACACGCTGGCGGGCATAGTGAATCCGGTTACGTCCGGCTCGTTTCGCCTCATACAATGCGGCATCCGCCTCAGCATAAAGCGTGTCAAAACTACTGCGCGAAGCGCCCCAGCTCACGCCCAGGCTGACGGTCACCAGCCGATCCGGCAAAGAGTTCAGCACGGAGGCATTCAGCGATGCATGAATATAACCGGCCACCACCGCCGCCTGACCGATGCTGGTCCCCGGCAGCAGGATGGTAAACTCCTCCCCCCCGACGCGCCCGACGCTGCCGCTTTCCGGCACCGAGTTCTCAATCCGTTTGATCAGTTCACTGATCACCGCATCGCCGGTGGGATGACCGTACTGGTCGTTAATGGCTTTAAAATGGTCGATATCCAGCAGGATCAGGGAGGCTTCGTCCTGATGCAGTGCGCTGCCAATCTGGTTGATGATGGCGCTGCGGTTATACACGCCGGTCAGCGGATCGTGCGTGGCTTCGTACTCCAGCCGTAACGCCAGCTGGCGCAACTGCTCGTTGAGCAGCGTCAGCTCACGTTCTGCACGATCGCTGCGGGAGATCAGGCGCCAGGACTCACGCATCATGCGCTGATAGTGGCCGCTGAGGGTCAATAACGCCGCACGACAGGTTTCCGCCTCAAGATGCTCGCGTGCGGCAATATCCCGCGCCTGCTCAAGAATGGCATTTTCGTGCGTGAACAGATCCTCGATGCTCATCATTCCGCGCCACCCGGATGCATATGGAAGGTTATTGCTGAAAAATCGATACTCAGCTCCTGACCGAACTCTTCAGAAATATCGTCTTCGCTGTCGTAATACCAGTGCAGCTCGGTGCGGGTTCCGTTGGCTGCCGCTTCATTCAACACCCCAAACAGGCCAAACAACATTTTGGTGCTGGAGCTGTTGAAATAGCTGAGTGCCACATGAATGCTCACCAGGCTGAGACTGCGGGAAAAAGCGCTGCCCTGCCACTCTTCCACCGCGGCCATCAGCGGGCGGTAAAACGCAGCGGCATTTTCCGGCCAGGATTCTCCGCTGAGCGACAGCCTGCCGCTGGCGAAATCGAAGTCCACGGCGGGAGTGCTGCTGGTTGCAGGCATGGAGATGTTGTTCATAGCTAAGGTGTGCCCTGTCAGATAGTCGCTTTCAGGTAGAACGCCGAGAGATCCGTCGATGCAACCTGGTGAAAAGTAAATTCCAGCGGTTCGCTGGCATCCCGCGCCAGAGTCAGCAGGCCGATATTCGCCCCTTTGCTCCAGGCCGGACTTTCTGTACGCAGTGACTGCTTATAGGTCACTTTAATTTCTTCAGCGCTCATATTGCGCAGCGCCAGCAGGCATTCACTCAGGCGCACCGATTCATCCGGCCGCACCAGGTTAGCGCTTTCCAGCACATACTTGCCTTCATGCAGACCAAAACAGATCGCGCCAAAGCGCATTTCGTCATTATCTTTGCATAACGCCCGGCTGTCTGAGGAGTAGCGCAGGATATTTTGCACCATCTCAACAAAGGTCGAGAACAGCTTACGCCGGGTGACGAACGATGCCTCATTCTGCTCAAGATAAAGGCGGATCACCTCCCCCATCGCCGTAATATTGTGCTGAGAGAAAAAACCGGTATAACGCAGCGCCACCACATCGTGCGGCGTGTCCGCCAGCAGCCCGCTTATCATCGGATCAGTATTCATAATGCTCTTTTGCCCGTTTCCCCGGTTCATCAGTAACGAAACCCTAAAAATGTCATATCATCGCGCCGTAGCTGCTGCCCCTGCCAGGCGAGATACGCCTGCTGAAGCCCTTCCGCCAGCTCGCTCATCGGCCGCGTGCGGTAGCGTTCCAGCTCGGCCTGAATACGCTTGCGGCCAAACATAATGTGGCGCTCGCCGCCGATCTGATCGGTCAGACCATCGGTAAAGGTTAAGAACAGATCCTGGGGTTTCAGCGGCAGTTCATGACGCGCCCAGGCGTAGTCCACCGGGGTATCGGTGTAACCCACGCCCATGCGATCGCAGCTCAGCAGAATGGCCTGCTCGCTGACCGTCGAGAGCAGAAAACCGGAGATACGCGCACCGGCCCAGATCATGCGGTCTTCGCGGGTATCCACAAACAGCGCCAGCGCATCACAGCCGTCGTTCGACAACGAAGTCTGCTCCGACTGCTGCAACTGCCCCAGCGTCTGTTTGATGTAGCGATTGATATGCTGGAGTAACTGCTCCGGCTGGTCCGGTTCGCACTGCGTCAGCGCCTTTTCCAGCGCCGAAGAGAGGATCACAGTCATAAACGCGCCCGGCACGCCGTGCCCGGTGCAATCTGCCATTAACAGCAGCCAGCCGTGAGGAAAGGTGTGAAAGGCGTAAAAGTCACCGCCAACGCAGTCACGCGGCTGCCAGCACAGGCAGCTATCGCGCAGCTGCTGCACCAGTGAGCGCTGCGACTGGTCGAGCATCGCCTCCTGGATCACCCGCGCGTATTCAATGCTCTGCATAATTTGCTGATGCTGGCGCGCCTGCTGATCCGAGACGGTTCTGATCAGATCAATACCCAGCCCGATGCCAATATATTCACCCGCACTGGTGAGAATAAAGCCATCTGTCAGGGACTTATCGCCCGATGCCACCATCTGCTGCGCCACGCTATCCAGCGTGCTGGCCGCATCGATCACCAGCGGCATTTTATCCATAAAGGCGATGCAGCTTTTGCGGTCATACAGTTCACGGAAGAACGGCCGCGACATCTGCGATAAAAACAGATGACGATTAATCAGCCCCAGCGGATGGCGTTGCTCCACCACCGGCAGGCTGGTCAGCGACGGTTGTTTGGTAAACAGCGCCATCACAGCCAGATTATCGGCATCCGGTGTGACAAAAGGCACCTCAATACAGAGATCGCGCGCGGTAAGATGCGGCGATGGCAGACTTTGCGGTGTTAAAGGCGGTAAGTCTAAGTCCATGATACACGGCCAGTAATCCTCAGTTGGCCACAGCCTGACAGCCAATTGTGACAGTTTCATGCCAGCATTGAGAATAATCCTAACAACCCGGTTTTATCGCGTATAAAGCGAAAAACCCAGCATAAATCAGGGCATAAAATGCAATCAGGATGGGTGATAAAACAGGCTGAAAAGAGTCATTCCGAGGCTAACTGGTGGAAAAGAGTGCAATCAGTCGGCTTTTCGCGATAAAGCCGTTGACGCTGGCAGTGGCATACGGTTTAATGCGCCCCGTTGCCCGGATAGCTCAGTCGGTAGAGCAGGGGATTGAAAATCCCCGTGTCCTTGGTTCGATTCCGAGTCCGGGCACCATCTTCAGAGCCTGTCCGTTAAGAAGTGAGATTCTTAACGGGCAAGACATAAAGTACCCGAAACAGCGTCATGTGATAAAAATGCTATCGCATCGATTGTTGAACACTCGGGACTAAGAAGCCGGAGAGTGTTCTCGCACTCTCTGGCTTTCTCTCGTCCTTCCAATAAGAATTCTTACAGTTTCCAGACCATTGTGTCAATCTTATGTAAACGAAAGCGCTACTTTTTTGCTTTCAGTCACTTAGATTTGACTTAAGATTATTCTTAGGTCGCAAAAACTTCCTCAACAGCCATTCTCATCGCATCCAGATTTCCCTCAACATACTCCAGCGTCACGTTAACCGTTGAATGTCCAAGCAATGCCTGAACCGTTCGCAGATTCCTGTCAGGGGATTTCATCATATTGGTCGCAATCGTGTGCCGGAAACGGTGAGGCGATATTTCTGATCGACATTCTCGCGACAACCGGCGGAAAAAGGCCCTCAATGGCTGAGGATCCATATCGCCAGGTAATGGCTCTTTTCTGCCAGAAAAACGGGATACGTGAAAGAGTGGATCTTCAGGCTTCGCCTCCAGCTGAAGTGACCGGTCATATAACGTCTGCAGACCGGAATAAAGCGCGCGGGCAATAGGTACAGCATGTTCACGATGATTCTTTGCCGTCTCAGCACGAAGCGTAATGGTTCCGGCCTCGAGGTTAACGTCTGACAGTTTCAAATTCAGAAGCTGGTTTTGTCTCATCCCCGTATATTTCAGGGTGTCAATTACCGTTAGCCAGTACCAGGCTGGCAGTAAGGCACATCTCCTCGGATGTTGAACGGTGCCAAGCCGTTCGGCCTCTTCGTAAGATTTCATCACCAGGTACATACTGCTCATTTGATTCGGTGTTGTAATGGTCAACTAAAACCGG
>NZ_JBJGXA010000030.1:0-30192 GCF_045107195.1 Erwinia sp. AnSW2-5 | reverse complement strand
TATTGTTTTATATAAAAACACTATACAAATCATAGGTATAGAAAGTTATGCAAAATAACACAAATACTTGTAATTATTGATTAAAATCAATAATTTATAGTTAAACTATTGTCAAGTGGCGGCAAAGTGGCGGCAGGCATCCCGCCACGATCCTCCCACTAAACAAAATCACCCTGGCAATTCACCCTCTCAAAAAACCAATCACATAATTACCCAATGGGTAACTCTTTCTTGCATTACTTACCCAATGGGTACATACTAGATTCACACCAACGAAAACGGACTAGATATGAACATTATCCAACTGGCATGCAACAGGCTGAACACCAACACAACGGGCCTGGCCGAATTGCTCAACATACCGTACCGCACTGTTTACAAGTGGGAGTCAGGGGAAAGAGAACCGCCAGCAGCAGCAATAGCAGCAGTCAAGTTAGTCGTTTTTACTCAGGCCCACGGCCTTATTGATGAATGGATCAACGAAAGGAACGAAATAATGAACGAATCACAATTACTGAATGTTGCTGAGGCCATCATGGACAGCGCCGCATCTGAATATCGCGCCACTAACCTGTTAAACGCTGAAGCAGTGCAAGCGTATGCTGAAAACGGAATGGATATCTACCTGTCCACGGAAGAAGCACAGACAATCCTTGATGTGTGCGGCCCTCTGGCAGCGCGTGAATCCAATGGCGAAATTATCAGTGATAATGACTGGCACCATGAATTTACAAAACCACTCTCAATAGGTTAACTAAATTAGCCAACCCTGAACCAACACATAGAGATATTTTATATGATTGGCACACATTCAGTAAAAGCAATTGATGCAACAATCAAACAGTCCGGTATATCAGCTGAAATTAAAGAAGCCCACAACCCTAATTTAATTTCATCTCAAACGGTAAGAATGCGGCGTAAGTTTTTTGCAATCCCTGCGAATGCCGCAACGATGAAACAATACCTTGAGGAATGCAGGGCGATGCCAGGGAGTGATATGGTTTCCACACCCATTCTTCCCAATATTACCAGTGGGAAAGTAAAACAGATTCTTTTGCCATATGCGGGGAGCTATGTTTCTGCCAGCCCTGTAGGTTCCTGTGGCCTTTTATATGAACTATTCAACAGAATAAAAGAAAAAGAACTCCCTCACTTTAAATGGACAATACAGCCCAATCCCGCATCACTGGGGAATTATGGTGAATCGGTAATGTTACAGCGTGGTGTTATGCGACACTTTGCCCGACTAAGGAAAAACTATTCAGAATCAAAGTGGTCAGGTGATTACGTTCAGTTAAATGTCAGGCTGGAAAGGTGCGTAATTAATGCAGGCATGATGGCGACAGGATTCCCGGCAATAACAGCATTTGGCGGGATGGCTCACGCACTGGAACGAGCAACAGGAGACCAGGTGGATTTTGCCATCTCAGTTAACAAAACATCATGGCACTCAGGCGTTCCTAAAATTATAAATACACGTGTGGTTAAGGAACCCAAACCCGCTTATTATTCAGCAGAGATGCTAGGCTCGTTTTATTTAACCATCATATTTAGAAGTTCTGGGAGTCTGGCAAGCCTTGCAAGCGAATCTAAAAAATTAACACGAATTGCGGGAGGTGTGGTTTTTAATAGTACCGTCAGCGTTCACTACAATGACACGCCACCTACCGGAGCTTATATAAATGATTCTTCACCTGACATTGAAACCGATGATTACTATAACCCGTACTCTGATACGTTAGGTATGGCAATGAGTCGTTACCAGCACGAACCGTACACCTCTATTATACAAAGTGGATTCTCTTTTCTTGAGGAACCGAAAGAACGCCCCCTTACCCGGAATGGTTTTCCGCACGCATGGTGTGAGCCAGTATTCTGCCTTATCAATACCGGAGCGCTTACCGAAAAATCATTCTGGAGGCGCTACGAACAAAAGGGCGGCGTCTTCTGGCATGGATATTTGTCCTGATATTTGCACGATGCCCTCCCAACTTTTTCAGTCTCTGAAGTCAACCCAATACCCCCGAAGCCAGCGGCCCGCCTGGCTTTCTTCGCTTTCCGCTCCACGACAAACGATCCACGCAACGATCTAGCCAACCGACGTAAAATAGAAAAACCTATTTAATATCTTACTGTTATGATTTTCCAACGATCCATGAACGATCCGCAAAACTGAAAAACACTGAAATCCTTTTCAATCTTTTCAGTTCCGGTTCTCCGGCAAAGCCCCAGCAGCAGCGCGGGCTGGCGGGTTGGTTTGTAGAAATCTGAAACTGAAATAACTTTCAGATCCAAAAACGGCAGGCGGGTGCGGTGTAGTGCCGTTTTCGTCTCCGATCAGTTTATTTTGTCAGGCTGTCGCTGGCTGTGCGCCACGCTGTGGGGTCAATACTTTTTGATGTGAAACGGGGATAGCCGTGAGACAGCGCCTCACTGCACGCAATTGAGTGGCTCTGGTGCGGGGCGTAAAAAAGCCCGCACGCGGCGGGCTGGTGTGGATGGCCGGATTAACCGATTACCGGTTTGTATTTTTCCTTCAGCGTATTGGCCTGACTTCCGGCCTGCGTAATGGCTGCTGCGTTGGTTGGCGCTCCGGTGTCCGGGTGCGTGTGGGCTGCTGTCAGCTGCGCCAGCTGCCTGACCACATCGAGCGTATCGAGCATCAGCTGCATGACGTTAATCTGCTGACTACCGACCCAGACGACTGGCGCAATGATCTGCTGCTGTGCGGCCGCAACGCTGCTGCGGATACCTCCGGTTTTTTCCAGCAGGTCGCCCGCTATCTCGCTGGTACTGCCGCCCGCAATGCGGGCATCACGGTTACCGCTGATGCTGGTTTTACAGTCTCCTCCGATGCTGGCCACTCTGTTACCCTGGATGGCCAGCGCGTAATCCCCCAGGGTGACATGCTGGATGGCTCCGGCCATCAGCGTGACCTTGCCCACCACCGTGGTTTTGTCCGTGGCCTTGATAGTGGTTTCACGTGCGACCAGCGTGCGCCTTTCGTCGTCAGCCTCAACCACGCGTGACATAGATGATTCACTGATCGTCTGGTCAGTTTTACGCACCCAGTCACCGCCCTGTGTGATGCGCTGCGAAACTTCCTCCCGCTGCTGCTGTAGCTGCTCACCCGGTTTAACATCCGGCAGGCTGTTGCCCTCTGGCATGGTCTGTCGGACGAAAGGCTTATCCGGGCGGCCTCCATTGAAACCGATCTCTACCAGCGTCCCTTCGGGGGGAAACTGGAACGTGCCGGAATCGTTACCCGCCCCCGGCACCGGAAGCGGCACAGCGGGATATTCAGGCGTGTTTTTGTCCGGGTTACCGTCAGCGTCCAGCAGCTGCACGTTGACCGCATAGCGTGGCCGGAACGGGTCAGCAAAATCACCGCTGGTTACCGCTTCGCTGGGCGCGGTTACCCGCGCAAACTTCGGCAGGTGCACACCGGATGCCAGCTCCGGGTAAGCGGTTTCCACCTGGCGCTGTAGCGGCGTTTTTTGCAGTGGTGCGCCCGTGGCTTTGTTGCGCGGGGTCCAGGTGATTTCAAGATCGTCATTGTGCAGGCGGACACGCGTCACGCGCTGGCCATTCAGCTCAACGCCGGGGCGGATGCTCTGCACAACGGGAATAGTCATGGAATTACCGCCCGCCGCACTGCTGGCAAATTCAGCCGGGATTTCAACGGGTTTTCCGGCAAACAGGGCATGTTCAGCGGCACCCAGCCAGACGTCACCATCCGGCAACTGATACCACTGATAATCGGTCACATGAAATGCCGCACCCAGACTGGCCAGCAGTTGAAAACCCGTACCGGAATGCGTGAAATGAGGGATCGGCTTATCGGCATAATCCGCACTGGCCACGCTGACCGTCAGGCCGCTGTTTTCCGTCAGCCAGGCCGCGATCTGACGCAAAGTAGGATGCTGAAAAGAGCACGGCCAGTCGCGATCAAAGATACCCACCATTTCACGCACAAACAGGCGTTGATAGCCATTCTCTGCGGGCTGGCTGCGCTCAACGTATCCCGTAAACCAGCGCAGCAGCTTATCCGTGTAGCCCACATCCAGCCGGACCATTTTACCCGTGAAATCCTCGCTGGTTTCCGCCGTGATGAACCCCCGGCCGCACCCGTTCAGCTCCAGCGCAATATTGACGTCTGCCAGGTGTACCAGCTCACTCGACAGCCACAGCTTTTTAATCGGTTTCATCCCTACCCCAGCGAATCATTGACGGGCTTAAGCACCTTGCGTTCAAACCACGTCATTTTCTCTTCATCCTCAGCAGCAGCAACACTACCACCCACACCAGCGCCGGAAGTGCCCTGTTTCGTCGCGCTGATTTTCCCGCTTGCCCGCGCCTGTTTTTTTTCATCAACGCTCAGGCGCTCTTTGATCGTAAACGTCACCAGCCAGGCCATTTCTTTATCCTGGCGAGGTGCGTCGATATTTCCCGTGAAACTCCCCTCACGAAAGTTCACGCTGCGCGCTTCAAGGCACGCGATGCGGTAAACCTTCAGCTTTCCGCCGCCGTCTCGGGCGCTGGCCAGTTCAAAAATGCGCTTCAGCACTTCGGGCGTACTGAACGGGACCAGACCGGAGACACGCAGCTCCTTTGCCTTAATACCCTGTTCTGCTGTCGCCGTGCTGGACGTCTGTCCTGACTGGTCTTTTTCTTCAAACGCCATCGAAAGGGTGATGCGGATGCTTTTCAGTAAAATGCCCTCGCCATCAAGGGCGAACGTGGCTATCGATGTCATGGATCATCCCTCCCAGCGCCGTCAAATCCTCACCAACGAACATCATGGCCACGGTGTAAATAGCGGATGGCTGCGGGATATTTTTGAGCAATTCTGCGGCGGCGGTGGCCACATCGCCACGTGATGTATAAACCCAGGCTGGCGCCGACTTTGCTTTCAGGTCTTCCAGCCCGCCGCTGATGCTATCCAGCAGGCTGGCATGTTCCGCAGCAAACTGGCCCAGCTGTGCTTTCAACCCCTCCAGACTGCTACCCGCGCTGGCCTCCGCCTGCGCGGCTGCGGTGCGCTGTGCATTCAGAGCGGCGCGGCTTGTTGGAACGGAAAGCGGCAGCGAGGGTGGCAGGCTGTTAATCCCCTTTGCGGGCAGCTGCATTTTTACCGTATTGAGCACCGCTGAAGATTGCGCCAGCCGTGCCACCTGAGTGAAAGCCGGGGCGGGAAAAACGGTAGTCAGCAGATTAAGTGACTGCATAAAACCGTCATGGGAATCACCACAGATCATAAACACAGTCATGTCAGCATCGCCGCCCATGCTGGCCAGCTTTCCGGCCAGCCAGGTGACCGCATTAACCGGGCTAAGATACGCCCCGTTAGGTGTCTGCTGACCCAATCCGTACACCCACGGATGCGCCGCAACAATCGAGCATGACAACGCCGCCGCGTCAGAGAAAGCAATGTCAGCTTTACGCCACATCAGCAGGTTCCTCTGGCCAAATGATGGATTCCCCCAGCGAAATATCAACGGCTTTAACGCGTTTCTTATAGTCCAGCCAGCTCAACAGCTTCGCTTTGTCATCATCGCTGATGACCCCCAACGACAGCTCGTCGCGCCAGTCACGCATGATGTCATCAGCCTCAGACAGCAGGCTGGTGCGCACTGCCTCAAGCTGAACGACCTGCGCGGCCTTTTGTGCATCTGCATCTGTAACCCACTTTTTGCCATTCCATGTATCAAACGGAGTTGCCGGGGCCACTTTCACAAATCCTGCTTTCATTGCACCCAGACTGGATACGTTCTGTGCCTGGCCGTCAGCAACGGAATACACCGTCGTCCCTCTGAAGTCAGCAACATACTCCCATTCATCCCCGCGCCAGACGCAAGCATATCCGGGCTTACTTGCCGGGGGCGGCGTCAGCGTTGAAAACCCCGGGATTCCTGTACCAATCAGGACCCTAACCTCATACGTTGCCTGATATTCCCCACTTTCACGATCAAAGCCACATACTGTCACGATGCTGGTTTCTTTGGCGTTGCCGTTTTCATCAAACATTATTTAGCCCTCACAATGAAATGCCATGCAACGTTGCGCGTCCGGTTTTCCGCTGCGGTGGGTACCTGTAATGCTGAGTTGAAAGAGAGCTGGCCATAGCGATCAGTCCCCAGCGCACTACTCACCGTGGCAGAAGCGTATGTCGATCCCGAAGCCTGACCCGATACCGTAAATACCCCCGTAGGATTGCCACCGAATACCCGGCCCTGCGAGTCTGACGTCCTGCCCTCCACCATTCCCGTTATGGGACGTGATGCATCACCCTGGGCACTCATCAATACCCGCGCCGGATCTGAACCGCGCCCATTATCCCAGCCGCGAACCCATTCCGCGCGCATATCAGCAGGCAGAACATGAGCGGGATGTAGCTGCGCCAGAAGGGGATATCTTTCCGGATCAAATGACTGGGCGATGTAGGGAATAAATACCATCGTCATATCCGGCCAGATTTCATGTGGCATTTTTGCCAGCGGCCATGCAATTAACTCACCCACCATCGTGCATCCATACTTCATCATGAAAGGCAGATCCTTCAGCCCCAGAAAGTCCAGCAATTCACCGGTATTTTCCTGAGCCAGCATCTGGCGCGCGTAGTCACTCAACCCGAAATATTTAAGTGTTTCCTCTGCGCTGACTTTCTCCAGCAACGTGCGGGCGTAATCACTCAAGGGGGTTTTACCCAGCGCTTTGTCTGCACCGAACCACACCAGTTTTTTGGCTTCCGGGGCCAGCTCCTGCAACGCTTTCACCGTGCCAGATGGCTGAAGATCACGATCCGTCTTATTTCCGTGGGGGCGCAGGTCGGTAACGGAACCATCTGCATTAATTTGCGCCAGGGCAAAGACGTAATGCTTTTCATCACCGATGTAATAATCTGCCAGCGCATCAGCCACGGTTATTTTTGTTTCCACCCGCCATTCACTGGAAAGCGTTCCGCGCCAGCACACATCAACCCAAACCTTTGACGGTTTCGCAGCGATGACAATATCCTGTGTAGCCAGCAGTTCAGCACGCAAGCCGGACACATAACCAGCCCCCGCTTTTACGCTGTATTGACTGCCGGATTTAGTCACCAAAAAACCATCATTGATAAAGCCGGCATTAGCCCAGATGTCGATATTTTCCAGGCGGGTGCGCTCGTCCATTCCGGCCAGACGGGCGGTAAAATCAATCTGCCATGTGTCTGCCGGGGTAATAATCTGGGTCTGTTGTGACGCGCCGTTATATTCCATCAAAAACGAGCGCGTGAGTACGTTGCCCTGCTGCCCTGCTGCGGTTTTAATTTTCTTCTGCAAAGGGGCATGAACAATCATCGCCACGGTGTTGCTGCTCTTATGTACAAGACCAACCCAGTTGAATTCAAAATCCCCGGTATCAGCGCCCAGCACAACGGAGTACACCACCGCGTTTTCATTCACCATGCCCGTTTTACTCACCGCCTGACGGTGAGTAATCTGACTACCTGCGGGCCATGACTCGTCACGGTTGATCGGGTCGGTAATGTTTAAATCCGGCACGTTTGCAAAAACAAATTCATCAAGCGTAACAATGGAACCGTTAGCCGCCTGCTGCGCCTTAAGCCGCTCAAAAGCTTTTGTGATAACTGTCTGACTCATGATGCACCTATATTTTTGCGCCAAACGAGGCGTTAGTTTGATTTTCGAGACGCGCCGGGAAGCAAAGGTATTCACCGGGTTTCACTTCACCGCGTGGGCTGTTTCCGCCCTGATAACAGACGTATTCCCCGCCCTCCCAGCCCGCACTGATAAACAGTTTCTGACTGGTCAGCACCTCAAACTGATAGCGGCGACAGGTACGCCCGTACTGCCTGATGATCTGCAACATCAGGTCAGGATTAGCCGCCAGCTGACCATCCGAAACCCGGACGGTAATCACGTCCCAGTCAATCTCCGGCTGGCGCTCCAGCAGCTCTACGTAACCGATTCCCAGTCGTTCAAAAATGGCGATAAATCCCGCCACCGAACCCGCATCACGGGCATTGATGAAGGCGTAAGCCACCCGTAAACGAAAGAGACTCAGCGGTTCTTTGCTGAAGCGGGTAATGTCCCTGTCGTATGCCATCAGATTGAGAAACGGCTCCGGGCAGGTCAGCGGATCAAACCGGGTCAGCGGAAAGGTTATCCAGCCGTACACCTTCGCCCACCACACACGCGCCGCTTTCAGCAGCTTTTCCGGCTCCCCGGCATTCATCCATGACGGCAGGGAAAGCCCCGATAGCTTTTTGATGAAATCAGGCATTGGCAGGCACCACCGTTAGCGTTTTCAGGCGCGGCACGGACATATCACTGATGATGTCTGCCAGCGAAAATTCCAGAGAGTCGATCAGGCTGAACTGGCGATGGGCCTCATGTGCCAGATTTGAAAATGAAAAACGCATAAATGGCCACGTGCGCTCTACATCAAACTCACTGTTCTCACGAAATGCACTTCGAATCAGATTACTCACCCCGCTCACTAATGCCGCCTGGTCTTCAGCCGTAACGTTGTCCAGATTTTTGACATACACGGTTACAGCCAGATCGTGAAGGGTTTCCGGCATCGGATAGCACTGCATATCATCACCGTGGCCGTGATGGCCCTGCGTGTTGATGTAGGCATTAACCGCATCAACAAACGGCGATGACACCACCCCGGTATCCAACAACAGGTAGGCATTTGCCGTTCCCGGTCCGCGTGGGGCATCGTGTTCAAAAAAAATCCGGTCAATACTTAACCCGGCCACGCTGGCGATCATCGAACGGTACACCGCGTCAGTGTGATAATTTCCGACTAGGTTAAACTGATTGCGGGCGCGGTCCCGCAGATCGTCATCAGACTCTTCATCGGCCCCCGGTGACGTCAGCCAGTTTTCACCATTTTCCACACGAGCGATCCCGGTCACCGCAACGGGTAAAATCCGGTAATACCCCGGCGCAAGATTCCACGCACCGCCCGTACCGGAAGCTGTTACCGCAATCTGCGCGTCTGGCTTGTCTGCCGCCATCGTCACGTCAGCAACCGTTGCCAGCACGTACACCACGCCGTTAATGCGCTCAGTCTGAACCGCCGTCCCCGCTTTCACTGTCACAACGGCCTTAGCATCTTGTTTGATGAAACGGATCACACCCTGCGCAGCCGTGGCGGGCTTCGGTGTGATGTTTACCGCCCAGGCCAGCAGGCGCAACATGGCCCCGCTGGCGGTGGCCAGAAACATGTTTGCCAGCACGGTATCGGCCAGGGCCTTAATCAGCCACATCGCTGGCATGGTGACAATCGCCGTAATCAGCCGCCAGAACGGCGACATACGCGACGTATTCGTAATAAGCCCTTCGGCCTTAACGATGGAATCAAATTCCTGGCGCACAGCGTCAGCTGTAACCGGAACGCCGTTCTGTTTTAATACTTCGGTAAAATCCACGTCCGGCTTAGTCGTCACAATGACACCCCCGCGTTTATCGTTCCGAATTCATAAGTTTGTGCTGTGACAAATAATCGCTTTGCGCTTTCCTCCTGAATTTCAACCGTTCCGGGAATAATGCGTTCGTCGCTTTCAACCAGCAGTTCAAGCTGAGTGAATACATCAGCACGTAATATCGGGCTGCGCTCTGCAATAAGCTCAACAACCAGACCAGATTCAATAATAGAATGAACAATATCCTGTCCGATGCTCTGCTTATTATTGCAGGTAACGGGTTCATTACCGCCATTCAGTGAGAAGCTACCACCTTCAATCAGCAGGTCGATATATAATAAATCACTCATCCGGCCATCTCCTGCCATTCCATTAGCTGCCCCGGCGTCATTCCGTTGGCGGTGTGAATTTCAACCTTATCAATTCGCTTACTGTTATCCGTCATGCTTTTACTATTACTTGACAGGGTTTTATTAATTCCGCCCTTTTCAATGCCGTTAATATTCCCGCCAGTAGATAGCGTGTTATCAATTACGGGCGGCTGCGGGTCCGGCACTCCCCCAATTAAGTCAATGTCAATACCCGGTATCATGTTCAGTTTTTCAATAAGCCAGTTCAGTGAACTCATTGCCGTACGCTTGACCGAAGCCCAGACATTCCCAAAAACACTCATAATGCCGCTGGCGACGTTACCCAGCGTTTTTGTAATAGAGAAATTAGTCAGCAGTGCGATAAAACTGTTCCAGCCTTCGGCAATAAATTCCCAGGCTTTGACAAATACCCCGGCAACTGCCCTCACGACAGCAGCCAGGACCTGAAATGAAGTGGTATCCATGATTGCCGCTTTTATCTGGTCCCAGTGCCTGACAAGCAGATAACAACCAGCGGCCAGCAGCGCAACAGCCGCGATAATCAGCAGGATCGGCCAGCTCATGAGATTGATCGCCAGCCCTGTCAGCATCGCGGCCATACGTACCGCCATCAGCACGCCGCGCAATACCTTCATGATGAAGCCAAACGCCATAGTGGCTTTTTGCGCGATCCAGAGCGCGGCAGTGTGCAGCTTAGTGACCAGCATTAAGCCACGCCAGACACCCGTTAGCCCCCGCATAACAAACGCACCAACACCCATCACAACGTTAGCCCCGGCCCCCACCGCTGCAAAACTCAGAATGGCCAGCGCGGCATAGCCCACAACGCGGGCGATGTTGGGAAACATCTGCATCCAGCGAGCAAAGGTCTGTCCCATATCCGCAAGGCGGTTAAGCATCGGATAAAGAACCGGTATCAGCGTCAGACCGATCACTCGGCGGATGGCCGTCAGGATTTCCATGAAGCGATCCCAGGGCTTCACCATCTTGCCCGCCATCTCCTGCGTGCGCTTCAGCCCGTCACTGCCGCCCAACTCGGTGATATTTCGCTGAAGGACATCAACGTTGCCCCACAGCTGCTTAACCACCGCCGAACTGTCACCGAACGCCGCATCAAGCGCGGCCTGCGCCTTGAGATTACCTTCAATGCTATTGCCATATTTACCCTGCAACTTAATCAGCATTTCAGGCATTGAAAGCATTTTTCCGGCCGAATCACTGAGACTGACGCCCAGCTTTTTGCCGCCCTCAAGCGCCGCATTCATAAACCCTTCATAGGCTCCGCTGGCCTCTGAACCCAGCGTGCGCCTCAGTTGGCCCATGACGGCCATTTGTTCATCAATGCCAACACCGAAGTTAGAGCCGACCCCGCGTGCGCCCTCCATCAGGTCTTTGATGGCCGCCATATCAGTACCGAAAGTGTTCTTCATGTACGACATTTTTCCCGCCAGTTCCTCAGCAAACTGGACCTTGCCGACCTGATTTGCATAGCTCTGGAAATTAGCGAACATCTGGCCCATGAACTCAGCCGACTCTGCCGCCGTGCCGCCCAGTGCTGCGGCGGTAATGTTGGCGGTACGTGTGACTTTCGGTAGCTCTGTTGCCGTCAGCCCGGCAATAGAAGCGTTAATGTCAGCGGTAGATTGAACGAATTCCACTGCACTTTTTCCGTATGCCATTGCGAATGTATTCGCATCACGCTCAATTGTTTTTAAAGCGCTGCTGTCGATACCCCTTGCTGACTGCTCCTGCAATGTGTCGTACATCTCAATCGCAGGTCCTAACGCGCCCTTGATCGCCATGCCCACACCAAACAGCCCGGCACCACCCACCGCAATACGCTGGAATGAAGCACGGGATTTATCAGCAAATGACGTCACCGAACCCTGCGCCTGTTTTAACGGGCGGGTTATTTTATCAATCAGCGATAGTGTAAATTCCAGTGACTTCATTCTTTTCCTTTAAATGCCAGCGCAACACCGTTAGCCACGGATATACGTTGATATTCCCAGTGTCGGTTATCCAGCCACAGCGCAGCGGCGAGACTGTCCTCACTATTATCCTCATGGGGTAAATAGTGTCGTCGCAAAATAACGTATTGTTCGAGTCCGTTAGATTCTATATTACGGACCCGCTCGGTTAGTTTTTTACCGTAATTTCCAGCTCTGGCGTGTACTCTTCCAGAACTTTACCGACAATTTGTAGCGTAGCTCCCGGTTGCTCCATGATTTTCAACAGCGCTTCTTTGCTGCCTGCTTCCACAATACGGATAAGGAAATTATGCGCAGGAGCGACCTTATTGCTCATGGACATTTCATTGATATATTTGTTATACGTTGCCATGTCGGGTGAAAATGAAATATCAGTCCCGGCGATGGTCAACACAATTGATTTAGCCATTATTCAAACTCTCTCTTATTAAGATTTCATCAATTAACTGGTTGTGACGTGCCGCGCAGACGGAATAAATATCCAGCCATTTAATCAAAGACTCTGCGGCGGCCTGTCCGTTATTAGCCGTTAACCGGGGAAGATTAACGGAGCATTTTACTTTCAGGTTTTCCTGATAAGGTTCGTTCTGCTTTTTCAATGGCGGCGTTGTACATCCCGACAAAATCATCAGAGACGCAGACATGAGTAAAAACAGGCTTAACCACCTCAGTACGAATTGACGCGGGAATAACATCCCTCAGCTCCTCCAGTTGCGTTTCCAGTTTTTTTCCCGATGCGCTGGAGATGGCCTGAACGGCAACCCGGCTTTTTTCAGCGCTGGCGCTGGCGGCACGCTCGATCACCAGGTCGGTGCTGTCCCGCTCCCACCCTGCGGCCGTCCACCCGGCCAGAAACGCGCCCAGCACAGCGAAAACAATCAGCGCCACGTTTCTGGCCATCAGCGCACCCCGTTATGTTCCAGGCTAAAGTGATTGCCGTCCGGGTTGCTTTTGAAGCGGCCGCCCCAGCTCCCCCCGATGGACTCCCAGTATTCACCAAGGGCGCGGTAATCTTCAGTGCGGGTTTTATACTCGCCGTTGATAAACAAATTAAAATCCACCGCCAGACGCTGGGTGTGCAGGCTGTTGCTGATACCCGTCCCGCTTTTTGCATTCAGCTTTGCCTGTTCCGGCGTACGATATGCTTCTCCAAACGTCAGTCGCATTCCGTTGTTGTCTGCAAAGTTAATCAGCTGCGCCACAAGCGCGGTAAACAGCTGCTGTTTTTCGCTCAGTGTCATACTGGTTTTTTCCCCGTCAGCAGCGTGCTGCCTTTGCGTTTAAGCCACATTTCAATCGCCTGGTGACCTGCAATCCCCAGCCCCGACCCGATACCCAGGATCGCAGTGAGCGAAAGCCCAGGTATCCAGACCAGCACCGCCCCGGCCACCATGGACGTTGCCGATCCCAGAATGATGCGCCCCAAAAAAAGACGCGGGGTCACCTGCTCCGGGCTGACCAGCAGATTTCCCAGCGCGATCAGCGCCCCGGTCATCAGCAGCAGCAAAATTGCCAGTACCCCTTTTTCTTCCTGCATGTCCTGCCCTTAGCTGATGAGGTTTTCAGTCGCCGCCTGTTCCAGATACGGCACACCGTTGAGATTGACGAATTTAGGGCTCGTCACGAAATACTTGATTTTGTGCGTTGTGATGCTGCCGCCCTTCGGATCGAGATCCAGCACGTTGCTCACGACCAGCTTGCAGCCGAATGCCTCCACCTTGACCTCCTCCGTACCCGCTTTCGCGTAGAACAGAAAATCAACCGGGGTAATCCCACGCCATGAACCGGCACCGCGGGCGATGGCGGAAAGCTGCATAAACGTTTTGCTGCTGACCTCCACCTCTCCCTCTGCTGCTACGTCCCCGGCAACAAAACCATCCGGCACGCCCTGCGTCTGTACGGCGGCGGTGTTGTCTGTAATATCCAGGCTGATTTTTTCGAAGTGGACCAGCTCACCGTCCATATGCACATCAAATGACTGACCCGATAAACGCTGGCTCATGCTGCTGCCTCCGCTGTATCAATGCTGGTATCCAGCATCAGGCTGACGGTGATTTCCTTCGGACATTCCACAGGGCGGATCACCACGTAAATGCTCACCTTCGTCGCAGACATCCACACGACAGACACATCGCCATCGCGAGGCGATTTCACCTCACCGGGGAACCGCACGCCGTTAATCTGGCTGGAAATCGACATTTCGCGCAGCGGTTTGGCCATGTAAAGCTGTGCCGCCGCCATACTGGATGGCGTGGTGTTAAGTGAACGGTCAGCAATGCGGGCAATGGCCAGCAAACGGACGCGCCGCGCCACTTTGTCAGCAATACGCAGGTACTCAATCACCTGGTAGTCGCCGCCCTCCACGTCCAGCGTGCGCCCGTCCGCCCAGTACATACCGTCATAGTCGGGATACCACATCGGCACACTGTAGCGCTGCGCCTCCAGCGCCTGAAGCGTTGCCAGCTCCAGCGGCTCTCCGGTGCCGTCAGGCGGAAAATCATCACTGCCTAAATCGATAACCGCGCCCGTTTTCACCCGCGCCGGACTGTCAGCAATCGTGACGGAACGACTGCACAGACGCCCGGCAAGGACGCCCGGTTCATGGCCGAACAGGCGGGGAACCAGCTGAACCGATGGCGCGGCAATGCCCTCCTGTAATGCGCTCAGACGCGCCAGATAATCCGCCCAGCCCTCTTCATCCTGCGGCCCCTGCACGGCAAGCATGAACCACACCCAGCGGCTGAATTTCGCCAGCAGCGTGGCACGTAATGCCACCGCTTCATTTATGATTGTTTTGCTGCTGATATCATCCGTCAGCACCACCCCCTCTACAGATGCCACGCGCTGCGCTGCCAGTACCGCATCCGCCCAGGCGCTATCTTCTGCGTCTGCCGCCAGCACATGCACATAACCCGCCCAGTTCTTGCCAGCGTTTGTCATGGCGGCCAGCACATCACTTTTTAATACCGATTTTCCGGCACCCAGCAGCGTGTCAAAATTGCTTTGGGTATTCACCGCCAGCGTCTTACCCACATTGACCGTGCCGCGTCCGATGAACAGCACGCGGCGTTCAATTTCGTCCGTCTCGCCCTGCAACTGATTTAACTGATTAACGGTGACATTTGGCCACGTCATACACTTCCCCTGATATCCTGTGCGCGGACGTCTGCCCCGTAGCCAATGGCCTGAAGCTGACGCGCCAGCGCTTTGTTAAAATCATCGTCGCGCATGCCGACAAACTGACGGGCAGGGATGTCGATTGTCCACGCGGCCTTACTTGCCTTGCCGCTGAGTTTTCGGATTAATAATCCGGCCTGCGAAAAGCTCATTTTCTCCGTAATTTCTTTCAGCGGTGGCTTACGCCAGCGTACACCCCGCCTGACCTTGTAACCCAGCTTTCGCAGCTTTTTTGCCTGCGCCGCGCTGGCCATCCGGCCGGGGTCGTTACGCGCCCTGCTTTTCCTGGCGCGTACCGTGGTTTTCATCCCTTCCTGATGCGCATACCCCACCACCCCGGCATTCACACCGCCGTAGTCACCGCCGCGCAAATACAGGCGCACGGCGTCAATCTCCGGCATTTCCCGGATATGCAGCAGACCCGGCATGTTGCGCAGCATCTTGCCCCTGCGCCGGGTCTTTCGCCCCTGCCATGCGGTGCCGTCCGGCGCCTGCTGATTACGCACGTTGCGCTTTGCGGCCGGGATAACGCCGTATTTGGCCATTCGCCAGATAAAGCGCTGGCGCTTCTTCTGCGGCAGATCCAGCTTTGCAATCTCGCGGCGCATATCACGCAGCTGTGCGGCATTAATCTCAGCACCGAAAATGCTCATTCATCCCCCGCACTGGCTGCGCTGCCGTCTGCGCCATAAATCTGCGCAGTGAGCGCCGTCCAGATAACCGGGTCAGCCAGTTTCCAGCGCTTGCCGTCGAACGGGATAACGCCCTTTTCGTCCTGGACGATCACAAGTTCTTCAGCCATCGGAATGGTCACCACCACCATTGCGGACTTGTCGTCGATAACGCCGATATCCCAGTCAGGATCGGCGTTAGTAATCCCGATCTGGCGCAATAAATCCCTGTCATCAGACGCCAGCCAGGCATCAAGGAGTGACATCAGCACACGGGGGTCATACTCACGGTACGGATAGCGCTCCCATGACAGCACCGCGTCATAACGAATAATCGACTGACGGTATTGACTGAGGCCGTAATCCTTCGCAGCCGGGATGGTTTTCATGCCGTCAATTTCACTGCTAAACGACTGCATAGCGCGGGGCGGCATGTGTTCCGTAAAAAAGGCAGTCAGCGAATCTATCGGACTCATATTTTTGTCACCGTGGCCCGCTTCAGCCCCTTAATCAGTCGGATCGCAATTGACGATTCAGCAAGCAGTCCATTGCGCGTTTCTTCGCTCTCCTGTCCCGGATGCGACTCGCGGCGGCCAACGGACGCAAACTCGCCTAAAAGGTCTGCTTTTGCCCTGGCATACACCGCTTTTTTATACTGAGCGCACAGCTGGTTTTGCTCACCCATCCGCGCGCCGGGTACGTCCTGCGCAACTGCATACCCATTGCCCTGGTGTTTAACCTGAATGCCGTCCAGCAGGCTGTTGACCTCACCCGTTGCGGCGAGTAACGCCTCTGCCACCGTTCCGGCGTCAACGTCAGCCGGGATTGCCCGGCTTCGCTGAAAGTCCGCCAGATTCAGGTCTGGCCAGAAACCGTTATTCGTCAGCGGTTCGTCCTGGTACTCAATCGGTGTGCCGCTAAACATTCAATTCTCCCGAAAAAAGCGGGCTGACCGGGGTCCACGGCACATTGCTTTCGCTCTGCCCTCACCCGCGCCCGCTCGGCTTGCGGTAGTCGTTATTGCTGATTGCTCAGCGAACGGATGCGGGCGGCGATACTTTTACGCACCGTTCCCACACCCACTTTTTTGTGACGGGATTCAGCAGCAGCCAGCAAAGCGTCTGCCTTTTCCAGTAATTCCACATCATCATGCGCGGTGGCGCGGGCTTCTCCCCGGTCATCCCGCAACAGCATCAGCCCGGCAAATTTCAGCCATTTTGCTGTGATTTCTTCATGCAGCCGCCAGTGAGATGTCACCTTCTCAAAGGTGCGGGAGAAATACGGTTCAACGCTTTCTCCACGGCTCAGGGTGTCGTCCGCCCATGCCAGCACCGTATCCGCCACAAAAGCCGGGAACGTGCTTTTAATGTCGTCCGGTGTTGGCTGCTCCTGGCTGATGGCGATATCCGCCCAGTCCAGCGCCTGCTCAAAATCACCGACGTCAAACAGCCAGACAACACACCAGGCGAAAACCGGATTGCGGTAGACCTTCCCGGCGTCCAGATACGCCTGAACGGTTGGCATCCAGCGCGGCAGCATTTCGGTGCGCTTCAGTTCGATGCGATCGGCAATCGTTGGCAGAGACTGCACCCGCGCAACATCCTCATACAGGGCCAGCAACTGCATATGCAGGCTGGTTGCGCTGTTCGTGGCCTCCTGCCGCGCCAGTTGTCGTTCCATCTCAATGCGCTGGCTGTGACGCTGCGCGGGTGACAGTCCCATGATTAACCCTCTACTGGTGCAGTGACTTTACCGATGGTTACCGCGCTTTCGTCGATTGCCGCGTACAGCTCCGGCTCTTCAACGGCGTAACCTTCGTTGCGCAGGTACTTGTTTTCGTACTGCTTACGGTCTTCAACAAACTCCGCCTTGCGCTGGCGGGTGTTGCGCTGCGTATAAAGATGCAGGTTGCTGAGCGGCGTCACGACCATGCGTTTACCCGGCATGAACGGCGGCACGATGGCTTTACGTCCGGCAATCGTGCTGTCGAGCATCTGCGCCGCAATTTTTTCAGTCGGACGGTCAGCTTTCTGGTAAAGCCGGTATTGTTCTGCGGCGACAAGATCGGCACCGACCAGCACCACCAGACGCGGGTCATTACGGAACTGCGCCGGGATTTTGGTGTTAACCAGGTCAGACGCCATCGCGTCCAATGACGCATAGTCGCCACCCTCGCCCAGGGTAACGGCATCGGTCAGGATTTGCCTGCCAGACTCATAGTCGGACATACGCTTATGCCAGCCGATGTTGACGTCTTCGCCGTTCGGGTTTTTTTCAGGGTCAGAGTCTTTTGCCACTGACGTTCCGTTAAAGCCGATACGCAACTGATCCAGCGCGAACGCCTGATTAGAAAACGTCTGCACCAGCTGGAAAAACTCGTTTTCATCGCCAGCATTGGCCCAGATGGACAGCAGGTCCCAGCGCAGAGCCGCACATGAGTCGGTTTCAACCAGCTCATATTTGTTACCCCCAACGCCTACGTTCTGGCTAAAGCGCCCTTTCTCACTGCGGCCAGTATGGAGTTTGTTACCACCGACATTCACAACATTCCCGGACAGCTGATCGACATCAGCCACGGTAATCAGGTTGAGAAATTCAACGGACTCCAGCAGCGCCTGACGCAGTGAAATTTCCTGCGGTTCGGTCAGTGAAAAATAACGGTCAGGTTTATTAACACCATAACTTTGCGCCAGCCCAGCCGCATAGCGGTGAATAAAATCTTCCGCACGTCGATTTAATTGCATAAAATTCCCTCTCGCCAGATGGCGAAATAATAATTAACGTTCACCCGGTAATGAGAATTACAGGAATTTAAAGCCTTTTTCTTTTGACTGGGATTTATCACCAAATTTACGGTGCGGCAAAGTGGTGATTTTTTCATCCAGCTTGCTGAAGTTTTTAACGATAGCGCCCACGTTATCGCGCAGGGTAGCGAATTCAGCGGTATCCACCACTTCTTTCACTGTATCTAAATCTTCCTGCGTGTCTGACAGCTGTGTTTCAATTGCCTTCACGCGGGCTTCCAGGCTGTCCAATGCTTCCGCCAGAACCTGTAATTTATCTTCCGGCGCGGCTTCGCTTGGATCAACTTCCGTTTCTTCAAAATGTTTCGGTTTGATACCAAACCAGCTCTGCCAGTGTTTCTTATTCATTGCATTATCCTGTTTAATTCCGTTCCGGCTGACGCGGCAGGCGTAATAACCGGGTTGATGTTTGCCACGCTTCTTAAAGCGCAGTCGGGTAGTGCCAACGCTGGCGGGGGTATCTGTGACGGCCAGCCCTTCAAGGTAGCATCGTCCTGTCCCGCGCCAGTTGCCGTCCTCTGTCAGTTCGACAGAGAAGTAAATCAGCTGATCGCGGCTGTTTGCTTCAAGCAGAAACGCATTGGGCCGCAGCTGCACATATAGCTTAACCAGCCCGTTATCATCTTCCTGCCACATGGTGCAAAGCACTTCGCCAAAATTACCGTAGTCCTTTTCATGTTCAGGCCAGATTAATGCGCCGTATAAATTCGGGTTATAGGTTTCAGCAGCATCAATTAACCACTGTCTTTCTAAAACCCGTTTATCCACGGTATCTCCTTCTGTAGCAACACAAAGCCAGTCAGTGCGTAAATGCGACATTATTTTTCCTGATTGCTTAATGCGTTCCAACGAAACCAATTATTCACCATCGCAACATCCGGCGCACCTTATTAAATTCGCAACCCTTCGGATATAAACCCTTTATCGAACCCATGCGAATAACATCACCATATTTATCCGAACATATCCGACATAATAAAGGCTATGGCTAAATACAGTGACGAATTAAGAGGCGTTGCACGCGCGCTTTATCTGCGCCGTCATACACCAAAGGAAATTGCTACAGATTTAAATCTGCCTAATGCGCGGATCGTATATTACTGGGCGGAGAAATTCGGCTGGGCGGATTTACTCAGCCATGAAAGCACAGAGGAGGCAATTGAACGCCGCTGCCAGCTGCTGGCGCAGCGCGACGGTAAGACGGATCTTGAATTAAAGGAACTGGACCTGCTGATTGCGCACAGCACCAAGCTGCGGGCGCAGTCGAACAAGCATAAAGAGAAGCTGGCAGAGGCACGCGGGCGCGGCGGCCCCGGAGCGGGCGGCAGCAATGAAGACGAGGACGGGCAGCCGCGTAAAAAGCGCCAGTATAAGAAAAACGATATCAGCGGGCTGAATCAGGAAGACTTTGACGAGTGGGCCAAAGAGTACCTGTTTGGCTATCAGAAACATCTCCGGCAGAACATTGGCCAGATGGTGCGCAACATCCTCAAGAGCCGCCAGATTGGGGCGACCTGGTATTTTGCGTTTGAAGCGTTTGAAAACGCCGTACTGACGGGCGATCCGCAAATCTTTCTTTCTGCCAGTAAGGCGCAGGCGGAAGTGTTCCGCTCCTACATCGTTAACATTGCGGAGCAGTATTTTGGCATCACGCTGACGGGTAACCCTATCCGCCTCAGCAACGGCGCAGAACTGCGTTTTCTCTCCACAAACAAAAACACCGCGCAATCCTACAGCGGTCATCTGTACTGCGACGAATACTTCTGGGTGCCGAACTTCGCCAGGCTTAACGAAGTGGCCTCCGCGATGGCCACACACGACAAATGGCGCACCACCTACTTTTCCACACCATCGGCCAAAACGCACCAGGCCTACCCGTTCTGGACGGGTGAAGAGTGGAAGCAGGGCAATAAAAAACGCGCGGCGGTTAAATTCCCGACACAAATAGAAATGCGCGACGGCGGTCGATTGTGTCCCGATGGCCAGTGGCGCTACATCATCACGCTGGAAGATGCGATCAAGGGCGGTTTTAACCTCGCCAGCATCGACAAACTGAGGAACCGGTATAACGACACCACCTTCAACATGCTCTATATGTGCGTGTTCGTTGACAGCAAAAACTCGGTGTTCAAATTCAGCGATCTGGAGGTGTGCTGCGTCGATGTATCGGCGTGGCAGGACCATGATCCCGAAGCGCTCCGGCCTTTCGGCAATCGCCCGGTATGGGGCGGATTTGACCCGGCCCGCTCTGGCGATCTGTCCACGTTCGTGATTGTCGCGCCACCGCAGCACGACGGCGAAAAGTTCCGCGTGCTGCGGGTATTCAACTGGCGGGGAATGAACTTCCGCTGGCAGGCAAAGCAGATCGAAAAGCTGTTCAAACACTACAACTTCACATACCTGGGTGTTGACGTGACGGGCATCGGCTCCGGCGTATTCGATAACATCCAGCACTTCGCTCTACGCGCTGCCGTGGCCATCCGCTATGACCGCCACACGAAAGACCAGCTGGTACTGAAAGCAGCGGACGTGGTCGGCAGCGGCCGCATTGAATGGGATAAGGATTTGAAGGAGATCCCGGCCTCGTTTATGTCAATCCGCCACACCACCACACTGAGCGGCAACGCCATGACGTTTGTCGCTGACCGCAGCCCGGAAACCGGGCACGCAGAATCATTCTGGGCCATCACGCACGCGCTCATTAATGAACCGCTCAACTACGAGAACAAGCCGAAATCCAAATGGGGGCTAAAGAAAGCAGCATGAAGAAACAGCACAGGCGACCCGCACGAACAAATAAAAGCACACAGGAAAAAAAGCAGCGCAGTATGAGCATTATCACCTTTGATAAGCCAGAACCCGTGCTGACGACAGGTACGGACTATCAGGATATTCGCTATGACGGTGACAACAATCACTACACGCTGCCGATTGACCGGCTCGCCCTGGCGCAGCTGGTTAATCTCAACGGCCAGCACGGCGGGATACTGCACGCACGTAAAAACATGCTGTTATCCGACTACATCGGCGGCGGTCTGACGTTCGACCAGCTGGAAGGGGCGGCAATGGACTATTTCACCTTCGGCGATCTGGCCATCCTGAAGGTGCGCAATGGCTGGGGTGATGTGATCGCACTGGAACCCATGCCGGGGCTGTACATGCGCCGCCGCAAAGACGACTTTTTTTTAGTTCTTCAGGACGGTGAGCCGCTGGAATACCCGCCTGAAGACGTCATTTTCATCAGGATGTATGACCCGCAGCAGCAGGTTTACGGACTGCCGGACTACATCGGCGGTGTACACTCCGCCCTGCTGAACAGTGAGGCGGTTATTTTCCGCCGCCGTTACTACCACAACGGTGCGCACACTGGCGGCATCCTCTATACCCGTGACCCGGCAATGACCGACGAGGTGGAGGAAGAAATCGGACGCCAGCTGGAGCAAAGCAAGGGTATCGGCAATTTCAGCACCATCCTGGTGAACATTCCAGGCGGTGACGCGGACGCGGTAAAGTTTATCGAAATGGGGGACATTGGCGCGAATGATGAATTCGCCAACGTAAAGAACATCAGCGCCCAGGACGTACTGAACGCTCACCGCTTCCCGGCCGGGCTGGCGGGGATCATTCCACAAAATGCGGCAGGACTCGGCGACCCGGAGAAATCCCGCGCCACATACCGAAAGGATGAAATTACACCGATTCAGCGCCGTCTGGCCGCAGCGGTGAACGGCGACCCGGAAGTACCGGAACGCCTCCACCTTAAATTCCCAGATGAAACAACTAACAAGGATGCAGTGTGATGCCAAATCGGCTAAAATCCAGGCACAAATACTTTGCCGGAGCCGCTAACATGCGCGTGTTAAAAATTGAATGCCCTGAGTGCGGTTCTAAAGCGGTCATACGCAAGACCAATCGTAAGCACCGGGACATCGCTGATATCTATTGCTCCTGCGCTGACGTCGAATGCGGACACACTTTCGTGATGAACCTGACGTTCTCGCACACCATCAGCCCCAGTGCCAAAACCGGGGATATGCTGTTACAGCAGGTGTTAAGCAGCATGTCACCCCAGCAAAAACAGATTGCACTGGACCTGCTTCAAGCATCAGCCGCGTAACCATCAGCCTCCTACTGGAGGCTTTTTTCTTCTCTTTTTTGCTCTTTCATCTCAGTCACAAGCCCAGTAAACATTTCAGCCAGCCAGACGATAGCCACATCTTTATCTTCTTCATTGAACAAATCATTTACCAAGGTACGTGTAATCAAATCAATGCGTTGTAATCGCACTGACTCCATATGGAAATCCTTCATTATCCCTCCCCAAAGAAACGACTGTATGTACATACAGTATAATATTCATCTCGAAATATGAAACAATTTTTAAGATTAATCACCTTAAAAATGACGTGTCATAGCTGGCCAACATGTTGATTTAACTCCAGCCTGGCCACATTTCATTCGACAAATCATCGTTACTATCAATCACCCGGCCATTTCTGAACTTAACCTTACCCGCCCCGGCAAAATCCAACACGCTTCCCCTGAGCAGGATCGAGATTTCAGCCTCATTACCCTCAAAACCACGGCTTCTCAACTCCAGCTCTAACCGTCTGCGCTCCGCGCCCGTACAGTTATTGACAGAACTCCAAGGGGCCGCGTTGCGGCCTGAAACAGCATCCTTCGCTACCGCTTCGGACAACTTCGCAACCTTTTCCCACTTGACCAGACGCGTGGGAACCTCCGATCCAGAAACATGCGGACTGTAGATGCCCTGCACGCGCTGGACGTCTTCGCCGTATTCGTTGCCGCACTCGGTGATTTCATAAGCCAGGCGGATAACAAGAGCATCACGCGCAACTAACGGGCCACCCTGCGCCTGGGTGTATGCAGCCCAGTCTACTGCTACGTCAGCCGCTGCCAGCACAGCATCCATTTTAGGATCGTCCAGCGTCTGACCACGCATCCGCCGCAGCTCACGCCAGACGGTTACCGGTGCGCCACCAATCTGCTGAAACTGCCGGATACGCCAGCGCGAAGCCCACGCAGAAACCGCCTTAGCCATTTCTTTAGCCTTGCCGCCTGTTTCGCCGTCTGCCTCATCACCCAGGGCGTAACCGTCGATGTTCTTTGAGATGTATTTAGCGATATAGCCCGTTGCGCTGCCCTTCGCCGGATCGATATCTTCCGCATGAAAACGCGCCTTTAAAGCCTGCGGCGTGTTTAACTCGTCTGCATCTTCTTCACGGGCATACTTCGCCATGATTTCAGTAGCACGGGCTTTATGCTCCGGCAGCATGAAAAAAAGCATGTGCCAGTGCGGCGTACCGTCGTGATGTGGCTCGACAACACGGAAGCCAAACAGGTGAATTTCTTCACGCGAAAGCGCTGCACGTATTTTTGACCATACCTTGCACAGGTACTTTTGCGTTTCACGCGGGCTGCTGCCGTTCCACTGGGAAACGAAACCGCCTTTGTTGTGTACAGAGTGATAACGCGATGGTGCGGTGATGGTGTAGAACACACCTGCACAGCCCATATCGTTGGCAATATCTTCAAAACCTCTCATTCTGGCCATTAGTTCACATCTCCTGATTGCTGGATTAGCGTTGCTACGGTCAACCTGCGCGGCCATCGCGATTCGGTCACCGTCCTCATTGATAAGATCAAACCGCTTAAAGAACTCGCGGTTACGCTTCTTTTGCTCCACCCACTCGCCCAGCGTGCTGCGTGATACATAGGCGGTGGCCGTGCGCTGAACCTGGCCCACTGCGATGGCCATATGTTCACGTTGCAGGTCACGGCGGCGCTTCAGACGCACGCGCCACCATTCGGGCGACATCATGCGCAGCAATGCACTTTCAGCATTGCGCAGTTTGATACGCCCGGTTTTTTGGACGGAATTCCAGAAAGGTGGCGTGGTGCCGCATTTGAGCGCTTCCCTCGCCAGATACACATAAGCCTCAGCAGTGCGCTGGCGGCTTTCGTTCTTGTCGGGTGTCTGTTCCGGGGCAGAGTCTTCTGTCCAGGCGTTAAAGGTTTCAGCCAGATAGTTGGCCACGTTGTAAGAGAGATCGCGGATCTGGTCCCGGCCATATGTTGGCAGGTTGTCCAGGTTGTCTTTGAAAGGGGATGGCATTCCGTGGCTGTAGTCTTTCTGCCACTGACCAGTTACTTTCTTCAACCGTGGTAATACGTTCTTTCCGATGGTATTGCGTAAAAACGTATTAGCACGACGGCGCCCACTCTTACCGGACGCCAGCAACTTTTCATAGCGGTGGCCAAAATACCCGGCGAGGAAGTCGGGCATGTCTTTTAGATACTGACTGCGCCAGTTGTGATCAACGGCATCAGCGTGCCACAACTTCAACTCTGTCAGGGATATGTCACGCGGTGCGCCAGGCGAGAAGAACTCACGCCGTAGCTGATTAACGGCGTGATAGTTCTCAGGGGAAAAATCTACAGCGGCATGACTCATGGCTGGGCAGACTGCTGCGCAGCAGGAAACCGGGTTGCGATGATTTCAGGGGCCATAATTCGAGTGCCGGCACTCGCACCGACTGACCGGGCCACCGTAATTTTATGCAGATCGAAGCGGCCATAACCGTACTGCCCATGAGTCAGAACGCTATCACTATTCGACGCAATGACAGGATATCCCTGCCTTGCCAGTGAGTGCAGTTTATTGGCCAGCGCCTGCTGCTGGTTGGTTCCAAAACCACCAGTATGATAGCCCGTAAAGCTATCTTTCCCCTCAAGCGGGTTGTAAGGGGGATCGCAGTAAATCACATCGCCAGACAGCACCAATTCCAGGGTTTCGCTGAAGTCAGCACAAATGAAGGTGGCACGCTTTGCTTTCTCCGCAAATGCGCGGATCTCAGCCTCTGGGAAATATGGGGCTTTATACTTGCCGTAAGGGACGTTGAACTGGCCCTGCTGGTTATAACGCACCATCCCATTGTAACAATGTCGGTTTAAAAACAGGAAAGCCACCGCCTGATTGACCAACCCACCTTTAAATGTGTTGAAACCTAGTCTGATTTGGTAAAACCGTTCAGCAGAATTCGAAGTGCCGAACACATCAAGAGCAAGAGAGATAATCAACTCAGAATCATCCTTGAGCTGCTGATAAAAGTTGATTAAATCTGGGTTAATATCTGCGATCAGATACTCGTTATAGTCAGTGTTCATCATGACAGCGCAGGAACCTGCAAACGGCTCAACAAGGCGCTCTCCAGCAGGTAGATGTTTCTTCAGTTCAGACATTGCACGGCATTTACTGCCGGGCCATTTCAGTGGGGTCTTATTAATCTTCACTGGGCACCATCCTGAAACATTGGCGTCATTTTTCCGGACTCGTCTTTGTAACCAACAGGCAAAACAATAGACAACATCACAAAAGAACGGGCATCAAGAAAACCTGGGGCTATCAAGTGATTCAACTCAAGGACATGAGTCACAAGAACTTCAATTTCACGCCCCGTATATGGGATTGAGGGACCGCCGCTCCATTCCTGCAAAACCAGAAGATCACCAACACTGAATTTTCTATCGTTAAATCGAAATTCCGCCTTTTTATCGCCAGATAAAACAGCCGCAAAATACTCCGGTAAAATTTTCAGGGTATGCGTTTTTTGTCCCATAACAGCCTCAATCGTAATCACGTAATTCGTAACGCTCAGATTTCACAACATTCAAAATCCGGCGCACTCAAAGAACAAAGCCCACCAGGCAAAGCAGGTAGGCGACAGTAAGAATTAGTGCCATTGATTCACCCAGGTGACCGACTCTTCCCGCATCAACTCGACTATCTCAACGGCTGACAGCTCACCATTGCTGACCTGGGTAGCCAGCCGATCAAGGCGGCCAGATAGCTTAGTGGCCATATCCTTACGCCCTTCTGTGTGCGCATTTGTGCAAAGTTCCTGTACCAACTCAGCGGCTGGAGCGGTGTTTTTTTTAATGTCCTGACGAGTCATTTTCATGGGTTTTTCTCCGGTTCAGAGCGCAGAAATTCCCGGCCAGATGATTGGCCGTTTGATTTCTGCGGGTGTGATTAGTGGGTCAGTTGATTAAGGAAGCTGGATGCAAAACAACGGGATGGGTCAGCCATCGAGCGATTGAGGGCGGGCAGCTTGTGCAACTCATAGGAATTTCGCCACCACGATGAAATAGAGGTAGTGATCACGCTCTGCCCCTGCATCGCAGCAACGTAGTAAAGTGCCCGAATTGCACTAAGTGATTCAATCTGCTCAATGACCAACTTAGCTTCACGATATACCTGGCACCAAAAAGCACAATTAGCGGCAAGCCACTGCCGGGGGTCGTCCAGGTGCATCGTGTCATTAAACGCGAACGGTGGCAGAGAAATGCTTTTACCGCTGTCCGGGCATTTTGAGATAAAGAAGGAGGCGTATTTTGTACTAACACCCCATGCTCCAAGCTCTTTAGCCAGCCCGGATTTTTCTACTGTGATAATTTTCATAAGAATGCCCTTAACAATCGCGGCGCAGCACTGGCGCACGTAACTGGTTTCGCGCTTCAATCAGCGCATTAATCTTCATATCAGCGACGACATGCGCAGCGGCATCCGGGGTCACAGTGATTTTTTTAGGCTGGACGAACGCCAGATCACCAATTTTTCCGAACATCTCAACAAGCGCTGACAGGCGCTGGATGCCGCGCTTTATCTGGCAAAGCTCACGATTGCTAAAGTCGCTCCACGCGTAGCGGCAGTAAAAAGACTTCAGCCCGGCAGAATGCAGCACAAGCCCACGCTGATTCTGATTCAGGCGCTCCCACACTTCGCGGGCCTTACTGTGATGGCCAGTCGTTAACTGCCGTACGACTGCCAGCCATTTTTCATGATCAGCCACGTTTGCCCCCTAACCCCAGCAACCGGGAAAGAGCAGAACGGCGCACGGCCTGTTTAAATGGTTTTGCTCCCGGTGATGGCTGCCAGCGGTAGCCGTTCGGTAGCTCAAGCCAACCGTGGCCATAACTTGCCAGCTGCATTGACGGTGACTGACGTTTGAGAAAATTCACGAATGTCTTCATTGGATACCTCACACTATTCCAGGCATGGCGCAGGCGCTGACCATATCGACAGCAGCGGCCATGATCGGAGTGGATTGGAACCGGGATTCAACGGTAAGCATGATCAGAGACAGATTGCGGATCGCATTGCTTGCCCGGTCTAAGATGGCGTTTCTACGCGCCTGGGTCATGGGTTCAACAGATACAGCCTGGCCAGCAATCGCGCCAACATCCGCCGTGGCGTTAAGCGCATAAACAGGTACGCTGCTGGTAGTCACCTCATTAACAGGCACTGACGGCAGGCAATTAAGCTGCGCCAGCACCCCATCAATCAGGCGGGCATCATCTGAATAAACGACGATAGCCAGCAAGTCATCAACGGTCAGCTTGTGCGGCTGGTCCGGGTTCAGCTTGTTACGTAACACCTGCGGTGTCATGCCAACGGCGCGGGCAACTGCCTCTACGTTGTTGGCCAGCGCAAACGCTCGGCAGGCTGCATCAAAGTGAGAATGTTTGGATTCGGTGTAATCAAACATGGCCGCAGTTCCCTATTGGGTACAAGATGGCTCACGGCCAACGATGATCTGAAAGCGATTATGACCCAATGCCTGACGGGCCTGACGTTCAATAAACTTAAGGTAATGGATAGCCACACGGCTGTTTTTATGGGCTTTTTTATCCTGAGACAGGATGCCTTTCTCACACCATGAACGCACAGTGCGTACCTTCACGCCTTGCAGTTCACTGAACTCTTTAGGCGTCACTTTCGCCTTTGGGATATAAATTGAAATCATCGTTGCCATGAGGCATATTCTCCAGTTGAGTTAACACTTTGTATCATCCAGTTCGCACCTGGGATACGCAGAAGATAGGATCACACAAGGTATATGTCAACTAAAACGTTCGCACATGGGATATCACTAACACCTACTGAAGGTGGCCGGGATGCTATAGAGAGAATTTGTGAGGCTTATGGTTTTGGGACAAGGCAACAACTTGCCGAGCACATGGGCGTCTCAAAAGGAGGGATAGGTAACAGATGGATGCGTGACACATTCCCCTATGACTGGATCATCATCTGTTCGGTTGAAACAAAAGCTTCTTTAACCTGGCTTATGACAGGCAATGGGCCAATGTTCGATCCGAAAGACTCCGATGTGATTAGTGTCAATAACATCAAACTAATCGATGGCATCATCCATCAGGCTCGTTATACATTATTCGATTTGGCATTTTTAAAAACAGACATTAAGAAACCTATTCAATTAATTGATGGTAGTAATAGATTCATTCTCGAAACATCATTTTCAGACATTAATGATGGATTGTGGCTGGTAGATATAGATGGAACGTACAGCCTTCGGAAATTATCTCGACTACCTAATAAAAAACTTAGAATATCTGACAGTGAAATAACTTTTGAATGCAACATTGATGATATTAAACCTTTTGGTCGCGTAGTTATGACCATCACGTCCAATTAGGTATTGATGTGAGTGTAAGAAAACAAAGCGATGGCAGATGGCTGTGTGAATGCTACCCCTCAGGACGTGAAGGGCGGCGAGTACGCAAACAGTTTTCTACAAAGGGAGAGGCCATCGCATTTGAAAAACACATCATGTCTGAAGTTGATAACAAACCGTGGTTAGGCGAAAGAGAAGATAACCGAACCCTCAGTGAACTTATTGAACTCTGGTATAACGTCCACGGCGTCACGCTCACGGGCGGCAGTGCTCGGCGGCAGCGACTAAGCGTTGTATGTGAGTCACTTGGTAACCCGATTGCGGCAGGCATTACCGGGGAGGACGTATCTGAGCACAGGCGCAAAAGGCTTAATGGTGAAGTCTTCAGGACAAAGAGCAACAGATATTTAAAACCAGCCTCATTGCGAAGCATTAATTTAGAATGCACAGCTCTTGTAGCCGTATTTAATAAATTAAAAAAATTAAAACACATTAAATACCCCAACCCTATATCTGAACTGGAGCCATTCAGAGTAAAACAAAGTGAGCTTTCTTTCTTGAGAGGGGATGAAGTTTTATCACTTCTGGCTGCATGTGATGTATACGGCAATCCTGATTTAACAGCTATTGTAAAAATATGCCTCAGCACGGGCTGTCGATGGAACGAAGCTGCCTTAATGAATGGTTCTCAGATCATCCCCTATAAAATCACCTACACTCGTACAAAGAGCGGGAAAAACCGCACAGTACCCATTACGAAAGAACTGTATGATTCCATCCCTAAGAAACAGGGACGCTTATTCGAGAATGTGTATAAACGGTTTAAGTCTGTCTTAAAAATGGCGGGAATTGAACTACCCAAAAATCAGTTTACGCACGTTCTGCGGCATACCTTCGCCAGCCATTTCATGATGAATGGAGGTAACATCTTGGTACTCAAAGAAATCTTAGGGCATTCTGAAATCAACATGACCATGATTTATGCTCACTTCTCCCCTAGCCATCTTGAAGATGCAGCTACAAAAAACCCGGTTGTTGCACGAGGGGATCAGTTTTAAGAGTGGCGGCAAATTGGCGGCAGATAGTGTTAACTTATACCCCACAGCCGCACACAAACATACACTAACTTATTGTTTTATATAAAAACACTATACAAATCATAGGTATAGAAAGTTATGCAAAATAACACAAATACTTGTAATTATTGATTAAAATCAATAATTTATAGTTAAACTAGTTTAAA